>WJKG01000221.1 GCA_014729205.1 candidate division GN15 bacterium
CGATTAGCAAGACCAGAACACCTACCGGCACAAGGGCAATAAAGGCCAGTACTATTGGTATAGTGAAGGCTGTTATCAGGACAATAATGGCAAACGTGAACAGGATCCCCAGAAAGAGCATGCGCCAGAAGAAACGGACTCCCTCACCGAACGAATCGCTGAATCGGTAGCTGCCGCCGCGAGTGAGCTTGTTGATTGCATCGATCAGCGCCCCCTTGCAGATGACATTGAGCACAATCATAGTCAGGATGAACAGCAAACCGAAGAGGATGACGAATATCATAATCTCCGGGTGCTGCTGCACGAAGTCGACTATGCGGTCACTGTCGACGGCGCTTACTTCGGAGTCGGAATCACTGAAGCCAAAGTTGGGCCCGGATACAGCCGTACCACCCGCTGCGAAAAGCCCAAGCAGCCAGAGTGACTTATGCTTCCACGCCAGCCGAAATGACGTCCTTACTATCTCCCCGTAGTTCATATTCATATCTTGAAACCTATCTGCCAGAATTGTCGCTCTGCATAATACTATACTGAGGAAGATCGGTGGAATTCAACCTATTTCTATACAAGGCGTTCCTTTGCATTGACATTCAGAGGTTGATTCACTCTGGTACCTGATATACCTTTACCGGATCATGATACGCCTGAGCAACAACAATCTTCGCCGGGTGCTGCAGGTATTGGGGCCTTCGGTGTTCCTTCTGCTGTTGGTGAGTTGCCAGGACGGCACGCAATACCAGGAGGGCACGGCTTACGCCGATAGCTTGATCCTGGTGCAGATCGCACCGGATTCGGTTACTGTGCTGGAGTTGCTCGAGCGCGACCATGAGGTACAGTATACATCGTCGGCGATGGGAGCATTTGTCGATATGATCGACTCTGTTGGCGGTGATGAGGCGTACTTCTGGCTCTACTCCGTAAACAGTGAGATGGGTCAGACCGCCGCTGACAAGCATATACTGGACCCCGGTGATACGGTGAAATGGCATTACCAGTTGGCCCCATAGAGAAGAGAAGCTGCGACGAATATGATTGAACAGACACTAAGGCGAATCGAACAAGGCGACTTCTTTCTGTTAGCCGGACCATGTGCCGTAGAAGATGAACACGTCTGCCTGCAGATCGCGCAGACAATGGCCGAACTGTGCCAGAAGCATGACATACCATATGTCTTCAAGGCCTCGTACAAGAAGGCGAACAGGCTCTCGCATGGATCGTTCGCAACGATCGGTGTCGAGGAAGCCCTGCGTATTCTGGCCAAGGTGAAGACCGAGCTCAACCTGCCTATAATCACCGATGTTCACGAAACTACCGAGATCAAACCGGTCGCACAGGTGGCCGACATTCTGCAGATTCCGGCATTCCTGTGCCGCCAGACCGACCTGGTAGTACAGGCAGCGGCTACCGGAAAATGGGTGAATATCAAGAAGGGGCAGTTTCTGGCACCGGATGATATGGCCAAGATTGCGGCCAAAGCTCGATCGGATCGTGTTATGCTGACCGAACGAGGTACCAGTTTCGGCTATCATTCACTTGTAGTGGACTTCCGCTCACTACTCATTATGGCCGAAAGCGGATATCCTGTGGTGTACGATGCCACCCACTCTTTGCAGCTACCCGGTGGCGGCGGCAGAGTGTCGACCGGGCAACCTGAGTACGTTGTCCCTATGGCCAGAGCTGCGATGGCAGTGGGGGTCAATGGGTTGTTTGTAGAGACGCATCCTGACCCCGCTCAGGCCCGCTCCGATGCCGGCGCCATGCTGCCATTGGAGCAGATGTCATCGCTGTTGGATCAGATCATGATTATCCGCACGGCAAGAAAAGAGGCGCAATCGTGAGCAAGCTCTCGCGCGATGAAGTAGTCAAGCAGTTGCGTTCAATCAAGTTGCTGGCGCTGGATGTTGACGGTGTCTTGACCGATGACACCCTGCTGTTCGGTCCCGACGGGTTCGAGGCGAAGCGGTTCAATATCTCCGATGGTCTCTATATGGTGCTTGCCCAGAGAGCAGGCCTGGAGATTGCCATCATCTCGGGACGGTACTCGCCGGCAACAGATTCACGGATGACGGATCTGGGTATCAAGCATGTTCTGCAGAAGAAGCTCGACAAAACAAAGCAGATTGCGCCGCTCATGGAGACACTGAATCTTGAGTACGCGGATATCGCCTTCATGGGCAACGAGATACTGGATATCAAGCTCTCGCAGAAGGTAGGACTTGCGATAGGTGTCGCCGACTCCTGCAAGGAACTGCTCGACGTGGTTGATTACGTCACCGAGCGCAAAGGTGGCGAGGGTGCCGTGCGCGAAGTGCTGGAGCTTTGGTTTGACGCGATCGGTAAGAGTGCGCAGGAGTTCCTGGTATGAGCGAGTATCGCGAGTACGCCCGCGAAGTGATCAAAGCCGAGTCTCAGGCAGTTGCCGATCTGGCGGAGCGTCTGGACGAGAGTTTCGATAAGGCAATCGACGCCATCTACAGTTGCGACGGGCGTGTGATAGTCTCTGGCATGGGTAAATCCGGTTTGGTTGGTAAGAAAATGGTGGCTACGTTCAATTCCACTGGAGTTGCCTCGTTCTTCCTGCATCCCGCGGAGGCAATGCACGGCGATCTGGGGTTGATGAAATCCGAGGACATACTGCTGCTGATTTCGAAGTCCGGCCGCCTGGCCGAGGCGGAACCGGTGCTGGCGGCTGCCCGACGGTTGGGCGTTAAGGTCATTGGACTGACAGGGACGCTGGAATCGGAGCTCAGCGAACGGGCAGACATCGTGCTGGACTGCTCGGTTAGCCGCGAGGCCGGCCCAAACAACCTGGTACCTACCTCTTCGAGCACGGTTGCGCTGGTGATGGGTGATGCCCTGGCTATGGCGCTTCTGAAGGCCAACAAGTTTACGCCTGAAGATTTCGCCCAATTACATCCCGGTGGCGCTCTGGGGCTGAGGCTGCTCAAACGGGTAAGCGAGTTGCATCACACCGGTGATGCAATACCACTGGTCACGCCAGAAACGCCCATAAACGAGTTGATACTGGTGATGACCTCGAAACGGCTCGGCTGTGTGCTCACGACCGACAGTGAAAAACGTGTGAGCGGTATCTTCACTGATGGCGATCTACGTCGACTGGTCGAGAAGCGACCGGACTACGCATCGATGAAGGCGCGTGAAGTGATGATCCCCAATCCCAAGACGGTCTCCTGCAACGCAGTACTCGATGCTGCCCTGGCGTTGATGGAGGGGCACACTATCACCCAGTTGGCGACGGTCGACGATGATGATCGCCTGGTAGGCATATTGCACCTGCACGATATTCTGCGCTCCAAACTGGTCTGATCATGTCTCGGGCGAAACAGCTCAAACGTTCGCTGGTATTCCACCTCACCCATCTGTTGCATATTTCATTCAATCGATTGCCGCGTAGACTGGCACGATTTCTGGGCGGCTGGATAGCGCTGGCCGCCTGGTTCTTCATCACAAAAGACCAGCACAAGGTTCACCGACATTTGAGCTTGGCGTACGGCGATCGCCTGACCGACAGCCAGAAGCGCGTTCTCGGGCGAGAGTTCTATGTTAACACGGGCCGTTTTCTCGTCGATGTCATGCGATGTCGGCGTCACTATGAGCGGGAAATCAGACCGTACGTGACGGTCGTTGGTCGCCGTCATCTGGACGAGGCCTACGGACTTGGTCGCGGCGTGGTCTGTGTGACCGGACATATCGGGGCTTATGAGCTTCTGGCCGTCCACATGGCGATACAGGGCTATCCCGTGGCGGTCGTGGGGCGCAAATTGTACGAATCGCGGCTGGATCGGTTGCTGGTGGACCACCGTCTGGCCATGGGATTGGTCAATTATACGACAACCGATCCGCCGGCCCGACTCCTGAGCTGGCTTCGTACGGGTGGGTTACTGGGGGTGCTGATCGATACGGACTCTCCTCGCGTCCGTGGCGAGCATTTGAGCATGTTCGCGAGACCGGCGTACACGCCGGTCGGTCAGACGATTCTGGCCATGCGAGCGGGAGCACCCATTGTCTGTATGGTTTGCATGCAGACACCTCAGGCGACGTATCGGATAGAGGTGGCCCCGCCCATTGACACGCGAAATGTCCCGCACACGCAGGAAAGCGTGCACCGAATCACACAGCAATGTGTTGAACAATTGCAGCACTACATCGAGAAGGACCTCAGTCAGTGGATCTGGTTGCACAATCGCTGGCACACGCGATACCGAGAATTCGCTTGACTTGCCGGTAAAAAAGGCAACCTTACGCGCCGATACTTGTCAAAGTAAGGAACTATGCGAATATTCAACTATATACTCGTCATGGCTGCCCTCATACTGTCGGTGGCCTGCTCCGATCCCGATCGCACGTCCAATGATAGCGCTCGTACGGATACCCTGTTGCCGGATTCAGAACTCACCGGAGCCCGAATCTTCCTGTACGACGGCGAACGTCGGACGGCGGAGATTGTGTCCGCCCGCATTGTCAAATTCTCGGAAATCGATTCAACCATGGCGTATGATGTCGATGTCAATGTGCTCGACACTGCCGGTGAGGTGACTACCCACGTAGTTGGTGACTCGGGAGTGATCCGTGAGTCGACCGGCTTCATGGACCTATATGGGAATGTGGTGCTGACAACCCAGGACACGGCCGTGTTGCAGACGGACTATTTGTTCTGGGACTCGCACGAAGAGAAGATCCGTACCGATGCTTTTGTCCGCATCACCAAGAATGAGGATGTTGTTACCGGGTGGGGCCTTCGGGCAAACGAAGACCTGAGCCGGATCAAGATCCTGAGAAAGGTGTCTGGCACAATAACTGACACTCGGTCAGACTCCCTGTAACCCAAGATCTTGTCCCCCCTTAGAGCGAACCCGCCAGAGCCGCCAACGTTGGCAAAGTCCCCCTTGGAGCCCGCTTCGGCGTTGCTTTTTTTTAGCGCGTGTGCTATACTGCGCACGAGATTACAGTAGGGTCTATGGCTTCAGTAAGTTCATATTTTTCGTTTTCATCTCGCCAATTGCGATTCGTCTCGATTCTCGCGGCGACTGCTGTCATTATGGGCGGCTACCTATTCCTGAAAAGCTACGCTCAGCCGGGACCGGGTCGGCTTGACCTGGCTGTTCATATCGGCGACCAAAAACAGCAGTTCACCGGTACCTTCATCATCGATCCCAACACCTCCCCGGCCGATTCTCTGGAACTGCTGCCCGGCATAGGTCCGGTCCTCGCGGGAAGGATCGTCGAATATCGGGTACGGGCGCCGTTTGAGAGGGAGATCGATGTCACCGATGTGCACGGGATCGGCCCCAAGCTCTATGAGCGCATCAAGCCCTATCTCAGAGTGAGACGCTATTAATGGAGTCGATGGTAACAGTCGGGATTGACCGTCGCAATGACACTGCTTACGCTGCCAGGGTCAAGATTGGGTCGGGTCGACCACAGATCATGGCACTGGTACGGTCGGATAGTCAGCATCTGGTTGATCACGACCTTCTTCGCGACAGCGAACTGGTCTTCTCTGTTCCGGACGCCGAGGCCGCCGTACATCGATTCCATGTGGACTCTCATGACACGTCGGAGGTGGATCTCAAGGCACGATTTGAACTGGCCCAGTCTCTTCCGGATGATGAATCGGCTTTTGTCTATGACACGGTTGTCAGTGACTCACCTCACTGCTGTCTGGGGATGGTCATGCGGCGCAAGCGGTTGGAGGAACTCATGCCACTGCGGTATCCCGGGCTTTATGTGGGAGCTCACACCGGGCCCAGTCGTCTTCGAGCGGTGGCGCTCGGCTACGGTTACCTGGGCTTCTGCCGTCCGGCCGGTGGTGAGTTTGTGTGCCTGGCCGACTTTGCTGATACGCAGGCGTCGCTTTGTTTCGTCTACAAGGGGAGGGTTATTGGTCTCGGGTATCTCGGCAGCGAATACATGAACACTGGAGATGTATCAGGGCTGCGTCGGCTCGGAATCGAGTTCAAGACGGTGGTGAGTTTTCAATCGGACGGTCTGTTTGAGCGTGGGGTATCAGTACCCCTGTCCCGGATACTGATCACGGGCGATAACGACGGGCGGATCGCCGAGGAGTTGGCGGGCCATTTCACCGCTCAGGTGGACCATCCGCAGATTAATCCCGGCTTCTTTTCGGATCCCGCCAGGAGCCCGTCGCGACCACTGGGTGAGTACCTGGTAGCACTCGGTTTGACACTTGAGGAAGGACAAATAGGATGAGTGACTCGCCCGAACACCGCCTGGCCCTCTACCCTGGTACGTTTGATCCGGTCACCAACGGCCACATGTCACTGATAGAACGTGCGATCCGTCTCTTCGACACGGTGGTGGTAGCGGTTGCTAAGAACGCCGGTAAGCAGCCCTTTTTCACGTATGACGAGCGTGTCGAACTAATGAACGGTGCCATCGACGAAGCCGGCTTCAATAGCAGGGTGAAGGTAATTGGGTTCACCGGCCTGTTGGCCGATCTGGCCAAGGAGTACCATGCGGTGGCTATCGTACGAGGACTCCGCGCCGTATCCGATTTTGAGTATGAGTTCCAAATGGCCTTGATGAATCGCAAGCTGGCCCGCGAGGCCGAGACGGTGTTCTTGATGCCATCGCTTTCATGGGTTTATCTATCCTCGACCATTGTCCGTGATGTTGCCCGTCACGGCGGAGAGATAGGTGATCTGGTGCCACCGAATGTCGAACGGGCGCTGCGAAGCAAGCTTGCCGACAACTCAAAGGCGTAGTATCAGTAGTACGTAGAAGTAATATCTATCAAGAACGGAAAGCAGAGCTTGAGCAACAACAGCGAAAAGAAGACCGAGACCAACGTTCAGTCTCCACAGAACGAAGAAGCCCAGATACCGCTGGCGGAATTGCTGAAGATCCGGCGGGACAAGATCAAGCGCTTGCGGGAGCAGGGTGTCAATCCGTACCCGTATCGCTACGAACGCACGCACTACATTGCCAACGCGCTGGCTGATTTCGATCGCCTGTCGGAAAGCGAGACTACCATCAGCCTGGCCGGCCGAATCATGGCCAAGCGGAAGATGGGCAAGTCTATCTTCGCGGACTTACGGGACTCGACGGGCAAAGTCCAGGTGTATGTCAAGCTGAACGCGGTTGGCCAGGAGGCATTCGATCTGTTTGACAGTCTCGATTTGGGCGACATCATCGGATGCGATGGCACACTGTTTGTCACCCGCATGGGCGAGAACACACTGGCCATCACCCGTTTCGAGTTGCTTTCAAAAGCGCTGCATCCATTACCGGATAAGCACTCCGGGTTGAAGGACCTGGAAACGCGGTACCGTCGCCGCTATGCCGACTTGATCGTCAATCCCGAAGTACGCGAGGTGTTCCGGACGCGCAGCAAGATTATTCAGGCCATTCGCGATTTCCTGAACAACCACGGTTTTCTGGAGGTGGAAACACCGATTTTGCAGCCGCTTTACGGTGGGGGCAACGCCAAGCCGTTTTCTACCCACCACGAGAAGCTGGACATGCCCATGTACCTGCGTATTGCGGACGAGTTGTATCTCAAGCGGTTGATAATCGGCGGCTATGACAAAGTGTGGGAGTTTTGCAAGGACTTCCGCAATGAGGGCATGGACCGCCTGCACAACCCGGAGTTTTCCATGATCGAGCTGTATTGGGCCTATGCAGACTACCGTGACATGGGTGCCATGTTCGAAGAGATGCTCCGCAAGGTGGTGCTCAAGGTGCACGGTACCTATAGTATCCCTTACGGTGACCACCAGATTGATTTTGAGCCACCGTTCAAGTGGGCCAGCATGATTGACTCGATCAAGGACGAGACAGGGATTGACATGCTGGATATGTCACACGAAGAGGCGAAGTCCGCAGCCAACCAGCTTGGCATCACCGACAAAGACAAGTTGTTCAACTGGGGCAAGTGCGTGGAGGCGGTCTGGGAAGCAAAAGTAGAGCATACCCTGATTCAACCGACCTTTGTATGCGACTTTCCAGTGGAGATCTCGCCGCTGGCCAAGCGCCATCGCGACAATCCGCGATTGACCGAACGATTCGAGCTGTTTGTTGCAGCCCAGGAAACGTGTAACGCCTTTTCCGAGTTGAACGATCCGGTGGACCAGCTTCAGCGGTTCATGCAACAGGGCAAGGCCCTGGAGGCGGGCGACGAAGAAGCGCAACCGCTCGATGACGATTTCATTACGGCACTGTCGTACGGCATGCCACCTACGGCCGGGCTGGGCTTTGGCGTTGATCGACTGGTCATGCTGCTGACCAACCAGCATTCGATCCGTGATGTGCTGTTCTTCCCGCAAATGAAAGATTACAAGGAGGGAACCATTCCGGTGTCGAAGATGCTTTCGCACTTAATCGACCAGGAGGACGAATAGTCCTCCAGTCGGATGTGATATGTACTGTTTCAGTGTTCACTACTCCCGCGGGCGATCATGGTCACCTCAGTGCCATGCCGGCTGCCGACACTCTGGCGATTCGTGGCGTCGGCGGGTTTTGCTAAAGGAGCCCTATTCCGTGCTCGGTGTCGGCAGTGTTAGTAGTCCCTTGTAGTCAAATGTTCTTTTGAGGTGTCACGTGGTCAATATCTATGTGGGCAACTTGTCCTACGAAGCAAGTGAAGAGGAAGTCCGCGCTGCCTTTGAGCAGCACGGCGAAGTATCATCGGTAAAGGTGATCAAGGATCGGGAGACCGGACGTTCCCGGGGTTTTGCGTTTGTCGAAATGCCGGATGATGCGGAGGGTCATGCTGCAATTGAAAACATGAATGGAGCCGAAGTCAACGGCCGTCCGTTGAAAGTGACCGAGGCGCGTCCTCGCGAGGACCGTGGTCCGCGCGGTGGCGGTGGCCGTCGCTTCTAAGTCGGTTTCATCGACATAGCACTCGGTATCGCCGGGGCTCCGCAACGGGGTCCCGGCTTTGTATTGAGAGTGGTGACACTCAACGAGCGCCAGGCGCATTTCTTAGAGCAACAGGACCATACCGACATTCAATCCGAGCATCACCATTGGATCGAAATCATCACTCCGAGTCAAACCGGCCAGGACGACGGTTAGATCAGCATTGGCGTCGAAACCGAAGTGTCGGGAAATCGGCACTACAGCACCACCACGTGTGTTCAATGCCATATCCCAGTGATAGGGATCATTGTTTCCTTTAAAAACGCCCCCATTCGCACCGGCTCCAACGGATACATAGCCAAAGGGCTTCTGACTCGATTCATGCCTCATAAAGACACGTGAGATGAACAAGCGGTGGACTCGTGTTACCTCGCCAACCTTCGCATTGGAATAGGAAAGCTGCCAGTGCGCAGACTCCGGAGACATTAGCCAGGCAACAATCGTGAAGCCGAGGCCTCCCGCATCGTCGCTATAAGAATGGTCCTTCGACATTCTCAGCGCGTGGCCTGACAGACTGAGACCATAACTGAACCCCTCACTGCCTTCGGAAGCTCCAGCTATCCGGGCTGTAGAAGCAACAGCAATGCTATTGACTGCCAGAGGGCAGACGACAAGACAGAGGACAAGAATGAAGGTCTTCATAA
Source organism: candidate division GN15 bacterium (assembly GCA_014729205.1). Classification (GTDB taxonomy): domain Bacteria; phylum Zixibacteria; class MSB-5A5; order GN15; family FEB-12; genus WJKG01. The sequence continues at coordinate 9,549 of WJKG01000221.1, forward strand.
CAACAACCCCACTATTGCGGACCCCGAATGCTTAACTGCATTCGATAGTAGTTCTGGGTATCCACTAAGTCAAGCTGCCCGAACTTTTTTAATTGGGTATAGGCACGGTCGTCAGCACGCTTGCTCGCGTCGGACGATTGCGTATATTGAGCGCTGTCAAAAGAGAACCGCACAGCTGGCGTCACGCAGAGGTGACCCCGAGGAGGCAGTATGGAATATCGGATTGAAACGGACACTATGGGCGAAATGAAGGTCCCGGCCGACAGGTACTACGGCTGCCAGACCGCCCGTTCCAAACAGAACTTCCAGATCGGCAGTGACCGCATGCCACCGGAGTTAATCCGTGCCATGGGTATCCTGAAGAAGGCCGCCGCCCTGGTAAATATGGAACTAGGTACGTTGCCCAAAGAGAAGGGCGAGCTGATTGTCAAGGCGGCCGACGAGGTGATCGACGGCAAGCTCAACGAGCATTTTCCGCTCGTGGTGTGGCAGACCGGATCGGGCACGCAGACCAACATGAACACCAACGAGGTAATCTCCAACCGCGCTATTGAGATCGCCGGCGGCAAGCTGGGCAGCAAAGACCCGGTGCACCCCAACGACGATGTCAACAAGGCACAGAGTTCGAATGACACCTTCCCCACCGCTATGCATATCGCTGCCGTGGAGCAGATTCACAAGCGGTTGATCCCGATGGTGACACTGCTTCGCGATACGCTGAAGAAGAAATCGCAGGAATTCGATGATGTCATCAAGATCGGCCGCACGCACCTGATGGATGCGGTGCCGCTCACTCTTGGTCAGGAGATGTCGGGTTGGGTTCAGGCGCTGGATCTGGGTCTGGAACGCGTAAACGATTGCCTCAAGCGGCTCTATCCGCTGGCGCTTGGCGGAACCGCCGTGGGCACTGGTCTGAACACGCATCCGGATTTCGCGGTCAAGGCCGCCAAGCAGATTGCGGAGATAACCGGCTACTCCTTTGTCACCGCCCCCAACAAATTCGAGGCGCTGGCAGCGCATGACGCGATTGTGGAGGCATCCGGCGTAATGAAAACCCTGGCGTGTTCGCTGATGAAGATCGCCAACGACGTTCGCTGGCTGGCCTCCGGGCCTCGCTGTGGAATCGGCGAACTGATCATCCCGGCCAACGAGCCCGGTAGCTCTATCATGCCGGGTAAGGTCAACCCGACCCAGTCGGAGGCAATGACCATGGTCTGCGCCCAGGTGATCGGCAATGATGTGGCGGTGAATGTGGGCGGCAGCTCCGGTAATTTTGAGCTGAATGTGTTCAAACCGGTGATGATCTACAACCTGCTGCACTCGATCCGACTTCTTGCCGACGCGTGCGAGATGTTCAACAACAACTGCGCCGTGGGTATTGAGCCCAACAAGGAGAAGATCGAGTTCTTCCTGGAGAATTCGTTGATGCTGGTCACAGCACTCAACCCGCACGTTGGCTATGATAACGCCGCCAAGATTGCCAAGAAGGCCCACGCCGACAATTCGACACTCAAGGAGGCGGCGGTGGCACTAGGGATCCTGACCGAAGAAGAATTCGACGAGAAGGTGCGCCCGGAGAGGATGGTCAAGCCGCAATAGGGCAGTTTACGCGGAACGGGTAAGCCGATGAGAACACACGGCGCCGGTGCTGACCCGAGTGGTCGTACCGGCGCTGACGTCATAGCAAGGATGAAGACTGGTGAAACCGGAAACACCGCTTCTAACAGTGGATACAATTATACAGGATCCCAGCGGACGGGTGGTGCTGATCCGGCGCAAGAACGATCCTTTCAAGGACTGCTGGGCCCTGCCTGGTGGATTCGTGGAGATTGGGGAGACAGTCGAGGAGGCAGCGCGTCGTGAGACAAAGGAGGAAACCGGGCTGACGGTTGAACTCGATCGGCTGGTTGGTGTGTACTCGGCGCCCGAGCGTGACCCGCGCGGCCACACGGTGACAGTCGCCTTTCTCGCTCACGCCGCGGCGGGCGCACTCGAGGGAGCGGACGATGCCTCGGAGGCGAGTTGGTTCGAGGATCCCTTTCGTGTAAAGCTCGCCTTTGACCACGCCCAGATACTGCATGACTGTCTTCGTGGCGAGACCTCGGTGTAACTTCGAGTTCATGATGCTGGCGAGCCAACTCTCTCTGTTGTTTACGTTGACCGGCGTCTCAGATGTGCCGTTATTGCGTGTGCGCTGACCTATATCGCTTTTGAATCATGGATACGATTACCCAGTACGCTGACAAGTTGATAGAACTGGCCCCTTCGGCCGCTGCCATTGTGGTGGTCATTGTCGTCCTGTGGGTGATTCACTGGCTGCTGGTCCGCAGGCTGGCCAATCTGAGTGAGCAAGGTTTTAAACGGCCGGCGATTACCCTTGTCATCTCGCTGGTTGGATTGCTGGTTATAGTCCTCTTGCTGCCTATTTCGGATTCTTCGCGCGGGCAACTCCTGAGCTTGCTGGGTATCCTGCTCTCGGCTGCGATTGCACTCTCCTCCACGACCTTCCTGGGCAATATCATGGCCGGCATGATGCTTCGCGGTGTACGTACCATGCGTCCCGGGCGGTTTCTGGAGGTAGACCGGCACTTTGGGCGCATCACTCAACGCGGGTTGTTCCAGGTTGAGATACAGGGCGAGGATCGGAATCTGACCAGCCTGCCCAATATGTACCTTGCGACCAATCCGATGAAGACCTATCGAGACGACGGTGTCATCGTGGCCGCGCAGGTATCATTGGGGTACGATGTCGAACGAGACAAGGCCAACCAGGCCCTTCTTAAAGCGGCGCAGACGGCTGGACTGAGTGATCCCTTCGTGCACATCATCGAGCTGGGCGATTTTTCGGTGACTTATCGCGTCAATGGTCTACTCGAGGATGTCAAAACCCTGATCTCCACCCGATCTCGCCTGCGTGAACTGATGCTGGACTCATTGCATCAGGTGGGAATCGAGATCGTGTCACCGACCTTCATGAACACACGGGCGCTCGATCCGCAGCAGCAAGTACGTCCCAGCCAGCAACCGGCGAGGCCATCAGCGGAGCGTGAACCGGTGGCAGAGTCGTTGATATTCGACAAAGCGGACGAGGCGGAGTCACTGGAGCGATTGCGTCAGTCGCTGCAGGCGGTGGAGGAAAACCTGCAACAGGCCGATGTCCAACTCAAGGAGACGGATAATCCACATATGAAGCGTGAGATCGAGGCCAGGCAATCCTGGCTGGCTACACGCAAAGAAACATTGCAAGAGATCATAAAGGAACGCGAAAAAGAACGGGAGTAGGCAGTTCAGGGTTTTCGGAACCCCCCGGCCTGTGATCCGTTGAAAAAATAGCGAAATTCATATTCATCCGCTTTCTTC
>WJKG01000222.1 GCA_014729205.1 candidate division GN15 bacterium
GGCGAGCTCGAGCAGGCGGACCGAACGTTGGTCGAGCGAGTGGCAGTCAACACACAATAAAGACCGCATCTGGGAGCATGGGAACAAAGACAGCCAGGAAGACCCCAACGATAAAAACAATATCACACATATAGGAATGCCCGATACAGACTATGCCCAATCCAACTATGCATGAGATAGAAGAAGCCAAGGAAGTCGTAGACCCGAAGAGATACTCCGAACTGCTTCGCGAAGTGGACTTGGTGGACATTGTTCAGAAGCGTCAGCGATCAGCTCTTAAAGGCACATTAAATTTGGGGAAAAAGTCATTTCAGTTCTCTGAGTCTATGCAGATACGAGAGTGTAATGATGACCTATGTATTCTAGACTGCCAATTCAAACTCAAAGCGAAGTCGGGCCGGAACATAGTAGCTGAGATTGAGACTACATATTCAGTGTATCTTCGGCTTTCCTCGGCAGTTCCTAGAGAGTTCTTCATCCTGTACAACCACTTCAGCCTCCCAATTCAACTCTTCCCATATTTTCGTGAGGAGGTGCAGAGTCGCTTTGCTAAGATGGGACTACCCACGCTCGTTCTGCCGCTGCGTAAGTACTTGGTCCCAGACAGCAAGGACACGAAAAAGGATTAGCCCCCCTATATCCGGTGCATGTACCGGAAAATGTCCTCGTGCATCACGTATACCTTCATCCCCAGGCGCTGCTCCGTCCCCTTCAAACGATCGACCAGCGCCTGGAACTCCAGCGTGCAGTTGGCAATATCCACAATCATGATCATGCTGAAAAACTCCTGCATGATCGTCTGCGACACGTCCTCGATATTGCAGTTCAACTCCGCCAGGATGTTCGTGATCGAGGCTACCACCCCCGGGCGGTTCTGACCGAACGCGGCAATGATGATCCGGCTGCCCCGGGTCTTCTCGATCTGCTCATACAGACCACCCTTGCCTTCGACCATCTGCTGATCCGGCGGCAACGGCTGATCCGACGAGAGCGGAGCAGAGATGCGCGGTTCACTCACCGGTGACGGTGTCTCAGAGCGGGAGACATTGCAGGTCACACCCTGGATATCCGGGTTGCCCTGCTGGTCTTTCATGGCATCGACCACCTGGTCGACCACCTGTCTGAGCGCTTTGGCATCCAGTCTCGCACCGGTCCGACCGGCCACTATCTCGGCAATTTTGCCGATCTCGAAATCACTTAACGACACAGCCACACACCTCTTGGTTTAACATCCCACCTCGCCACGACATACATCACCCTCAGCGGGGTTTACAGGATATCGCGCAGCAACTCCTGGCGCGGCGAAGGAATAACTTCCGTATTCACCAGCATCCCTGCGCGCGAGATCACATCCTGCGCCGCCCCGACAGCGGATTCCACCGCGCCCACCGGCCCGGTGAGCGTAAAGAACGCCTTACCACCCAGCGCCATCGCCAGGCGTACCTCGATCAACTTCACCTCGGCCGCTTTCGCCGCTGCATCGGCTCCCTCGATCAACGAGGCCACCGAGAAGGACTCCACAATCCCGAGCGCATCGAGCTCCGTCACCTGTGTCGACCCCGCCATAGCCGGGAAGACATCAGCGTGCACATTGGGAATAATGAAGGTATCGATCACCGCCTCGCGACCATGATCCTCGCCGGCCGCCATGGCGTTCCTGACGGCGTCAACATCGCCGGCAATCAAATTCATGAATTTGCCGGAGCAGATTGTCCGGCTGATCACCAGTTCCACCTCGGCCGCCTTGACCATCGCATCGGCGGAGCCAATGCCGCGGGCTATCGAGCTGTATTCTATAAGTCCTATCGCATTGTATTCCATGAGTTACTCCGCCTGAATGGTGACACTGTCGTCGACGGCCGTCACTGTGCCGGAGATAGACGCGTGAATATTGGCACCCATGGCGCCCTCCGGAATGAACCCGATCGGTTGCCCCACACTCACCCGGTCACCTTCCTTCACTGCCGCCTCGGCTGGAGCACCCAGGTGCTGCTGCAGCGGGATTATCACCTTCGAGGGCTCCAGGCGAGCGTCATGCCAGTCGGCGTGGGCATCGTACGGAAGCAGCCCAAGCTTCCGCGTAAGCTTGTGTATAGATACCTTGCGATGTGCCTGCATGGGATGCGCCTGCAACGGCCGGTTGGGCGGCTCATACGGCAGGTTCTTAAGCCTGATGTTTGTCTTGGAGCGGACACACGCCTGCTTGGGGTCCAAATCCTCCGGACAGGCAAACAGCGAGCACAGATTACACTCGCAGCAGTTCATGGCGTACTTGCCCCAGAAATCATCTTTCTCTCCGGCGAATCCCAACGATCGCATCACCTTGTGCGGCTCGATCTCATATCCCAAGAGGTAGCGCGGACAGAATTCGGTGCAGTACGTGCACTGGTCGCACGCCGACTGCCCGATCTTCTTGATCTCCGGTATGCTTTGCATCCGGCGCCGGATCAGAATATGATCCTGCGGCAACACGATATAGCCGCCGCTGGTCTTGGTCACCGGACGCGAGAAGTCCGTAAGCAGTGTCCCCATCATAGCGCCACCGTCCAGCGCGGCAACGGGCTCGCTGGTGGTTGGCCCGCCGACATGCGCCAGCACTTCGCTGACGGGGGTACCAATCGGCACCTTGATCGTCATGGGCGTCTGCACTGCGCCGGCGACTGTAATGAACTTCTCCGTGACCGGCACGTCGAGCGCGGCCAGTGCCACATTGACCAGCGTTTCCACGTTACTGACCACACAGCCGATATTTACCGGGTACCCGCCGTACGGGATCAGCCGTCCGGTGGCCTCGTAGACAAGGACGTACTCGTCCCCGGCCGGGTAGTAGTCACCCATCTCGAATATCTCGATCGGCGTTCCGCCGAACAGCCGATGAAACTGCCCAATAACCTCGGTATTCTTGGCTTTGATCCCCAGGATCTGGCGCGAGGCGCCCACCGCCTCGGTCACCAGCTCCATGCCCTTCTTGACTTCCTCGCCGAAGACGCGCATGAGCTCTTTATCCTTGAAGAGCAGGGGTTCACATTCGGCGCCGTTGGCCAGGAGTATTTCAGCCCGGGTATTGTACTTGATGTGGGCCGGAAAACCGGCTCCGCCGGCGCCCACCACCCCGGCTTTGCGGACCTGATCGACAAGTGGATGCATTCGCTGTGGGTCCAGTGCTCAAAAGGGCCAGTTCATCGCTGTCATTCGTCAATCGGAATCGAGTCCGGAATCTCGCTCTTGCGTCGCTCGTTCAGCTTGGCGCGGATATCGTCTTTCCAGAGGATCCATGCCACAAAACCAAAGACGGTCAAAACGCCCATGATGATGCCGAGGAAGTAATACCATTTCCAGTCACTCACGTTCATCACCTCCCAGCGAGAGTTATTGCTTTTTGTAAGATTGCCTAGACGGTTCCAAGTCCCCGTGATAGTGTCCGGGATCGACTTCGTATTCATCAATAATCCCTATAATTGCGGCTTCGATTGTCATGTCCTCATTGCCAACCGCGACTCGCGCCGCCCGGCCGTAGGCTACCATGACCAATTCGCCCTCTCCGGCGCCCAGCGTGTCGGCGGCGACGATGGTGTCCGTATTCGGTTCCTTGTTGAGATTATACGGTTGAACTATCAGGAATTTCACACCCTTGGTGTTCTCGGTCTTGCGCGTGGCCCACAACGAGCCGACAACCTTGCCAATGAACATTAGTCGCTTTCCTCCTTCAAGAAGGCGCGTATGGTTTCAAGCAGTTGCTTCTTGTTAGCGCGAGAAATCTCGCGACCTTGAAGCGGGAAGTCAGGAAGCGAACGCGCATATTTGCGCAGCGCCGCCACAGACATCTTCTCGATTTCCGGCCGAGACGTACCCCGAGTGCGAGCACCGCTGCTCCGATGGGCCTGCTTGCGCTGAATGCCACCACCTTGCCGGGCTGAGCCACCGCCTCCTGAGGCGGGAGCAGTCGGCCGCGAAGGTGGCACCGAGCCTGCTGAGCCGGGCAGACCGGGATCGGTGTCATTGTCCTCGTATCCCAGCTCCGGTCTCGTGTCCTCCGGGTGATACTTGGAGATATACCGACGAGCCAGCAACATGGGAGTAAGGCCATCATCCGGGTTAGGAATGACAGTTACACTGACCAGTTCGCATAGCAGTTCCGCCGCTGTGGTCGCCGCGTCGACAGCCGCCTGTACCGCCCCCAGTTCACCCTCGATGCGAATCGTGAAGAAGGTGGCATCGGTCAGCTCTGCCGAGGAAATGACCACCGCAGCCGCCTTGGCGGCAGCGTCGGTTGCCGTAATGGCTCCAACCAAACCCTTGGTCTCTATCAGGCCCAGAGCGTTTCTCGGCATAGTAAGCCATGATATAACACGGCTTTCCAAAAGTAAATCGATTTGTTGCAAAGCGTTGGCGATGCTGCCACCATCCCGATGACAACCCCGCTGCACGCTCCTGTCATGATCAACAGCACGCGCTTCGCATTGTTCGGATAAATAAGATTGGCCACCCGCAATCCCCTCAGATGCAGGTGGCCATCCACCAAAGAGAAAAGAGTAAACCAAGCACAAGCAGCGCTTTGGGAGTAAAAGTACATCTATATGTCAAGCAACCCGCATGCCCCCACCGACACTCTCAAAAATAACTCCCCGCATTCCTGTTATCTTGCTACTATACATAACGTTAGCTGTGGCACGCGAATGCTGAAAGCCGTAGCGGCAGTCCTCGTGATCGTACAATCGTACGAACAGCCATCGCTATACTGCGGTCAATCCGTTGCTAGATAATCAGTTAGAGTGTGTGAGGGCAGAATGTGCGGGCTCGTATCCAATTACGAGAAGGTACCACTTCAATGACTGCGATTCCGGTCGAATGGCAAAGACACAAGGGCGCCCATCGCACGATCATTGACCGCCGATGAGCGCCCAGTGTAATCAAGGAGTTAGGCGTTTGTCTATACCATCCCCACGACTCCTTCGCGCAGCCGCTCGGCATCCAAACGTGCCACCCCAGTCAGAGGCGACACACGAGCTTACCATGCCGCGACGGCGCGCGGCGAGAGTCAGGGAGCCTTATGTCAGTTCACACTGCCCAGATCCGCCGAGATACCGTAGCGCTTCATTTTCGTGCGCACGGTTGCCTCGTGGATGCCGAGCAGGCGGGCCGCCTGAGACTTGTTGCCACCAGCGGCAAGCAGTGCCTCGGTGATCAACTCACGTTCGAACTGCTCCACACGTTCAAAAAGCGACCCGTGCTGAACGTGTTCGGTTTCGCTGCCCGGGAATATGGACCGGGCCAGCTCTACCAGGTCACCCTCAGCCACCAACTCAGACATCACATCAAGCCGCTTGACCTTGTTCATCAGCTCGCGAACGTTGCCCGGCCAGGAGTAGGCAAGAAACTCTCGAAGCAGTTCTGTCGGCAATGGTACCAGACTCGACGCACGCCGAGACTGGCTGAGGAAGTATTCCAGCAGCAGCGGGATGTCTTCCTTGCGTTCGAGTAGCGGTGGGATCGCAAACGATATGCCCGAGAGCCGGTAGTACAGGTCGCGACGGAACTCGCCCTTGTCTACCATCTCTCGCAGGTCTCGATTGGTGGCCGCCACCAGACGCACATCGAACGGTACCGGCTTGGTGCTGCCAAGAGGCGTGACGGTGCGGCTCTCCAGGACGCCCAGCAGCTTGGCCTGCAACGGCAGCGGCATATCGCCAATCTCGTCAAGGAAGAGCGTACCACCGCTGGCAGCAACAAACAGCCCCTTCTTGTTTTCCACGGCACCAGTGAAAGCACCCTTCGTATGTCCGAATAACTCGGACTCTAAGAGACTCTTCGGTACCGAGGCGCAGTTTATGGCCACAAATGGACCGTCCGGTCGAGCCAGTGAATGATAATGGCGAGCCATTTGATCCTTGCCCACACCCGTCTCTCCGGTCAACAGGACCGGAATGTCAGACTTGGCGATGATAGGCAGTTGTGCCAGAAACTCCTGTATTCTCTCGTTGCGAGTCAGGAAGGTGCTGCCTGTTTCGCGCTCCTGTCGGTGCGAGTCGCACACCGTCTCCATTGCAGAGTCGAGACTTCCGATCAGTCGCTCGATCAACCGCGAACGGCGCGACAGCTTGAGCCGGACATAGATCTCCTGGGCTCGGAACAGATAAGTCAGCCGCTCTCTATTGGAGAACAGCGTGGACTGCCCCGCCGCGAGGAGTGCTTCGGCCTTCTCGAACCTGACGCCCGTCTCACCGAGCACCTGAATCGCCTCGCGATACAGTCCGCGGGCGTCTTTCGCTTGTGAACTGCGTTCAACTAGGCGAGCCTTGAGCCGTGTCACGGCACCCAATTCAACGCTATCACCAGCTTCTTCAAGGATGGTCCAGGCCCGGTTGACCGTTCGTATGGCCGACCGATTCAGGTCCAGCTGGAACTGTACCTCGGCCAGGTGCCGGAGGACACGACCGATCAGGGTCGTATTCGACCCCAGAGCCTCTGCCTTGGTCAGGGCCTGTTTGAGCACCTGATGGGAGGTGTCCAGCTCCTCGCGTCGATACGCAAGCTCGCCCAGATACGTGAGGTAAATGACCTCGTCGCGCGGACCACCGGTCGGCACCAGGAGCTGGTGGGCCTTGTCCAGGGCGATCTCAGCATCATCCAGATTGTCCGTCTGCATGCGGACATATGCCAGCGAGAGATAGGCCCTCGCGGCGTCCTGATCCTGACCCAGTTCTTCGGAGAGTTCGACATTACTCGCAAGGTAGTGCTCCGCCTGAGCAAAGTCGCCGATAAAGGTGTAGATTCGTCCCAGGTTGCCCAACATGTATGCGATTTTCTCGCGATCGCCCAGGCTGCGTGCGACCTCGATAGCATCAAGCAGGGTATCCAGAGAGCTGTCGTATTGTTTCTGTCTGAAGTACAGGCCGGCCAGAAGGTTCAAAGCTCGGCAGTGTCCTTCGGGAGAGTCGTTGCGGCGGAAGATAGACTCGGCGTCACGCAGGGACCGCTCAGCCTCTTTCATCTCGCCCATATCTCGCAGAATTCCACCCAGGGTTACGAATAGTTCGGCCAGAGGTAGTGTGTCACCGGCAGCTGACAAATGGTGTTGCGCGGTGCGAGCGAGTTGCAGGGCGACAGGATACTGACCCGTGGAGGCATGAGCGGCGGCGGCGTGATGGAGAGCGACTCCCGCCGGTGCGCCGGTTGCCATTAGCGTGTCTCGATTCTCCTCGAAACAGCGAATGGCGGCGTCGAACTCTCGTCGCCCAATGAGCATCGCCAGGCGTTGCTCAACGGCGCGAATGCGCTCGTCGCCAGTGTTTACATCATGCCTCATGGTTAGTTGCCCTTTGCGCTAATGGTCGATCCTGTTGCGTTGTCGTCTTTCGGATCAGCATGGCGCTGATCGTTTTGGGGCTGGTTCACGTAGACATCCCAAACCTCGAACAGGTGGCTGAACCAGAAATCGATCAGGAAATAGCCGGTTCCCACATGGTCGCTACCACCACCGATGCTGGCAACACCCGGTTCGTCCGGAGGCAGGTTGTTATGTTCACCACCCCAGGGATGATCCTCTCCTTGATCGATGGCGGGATCCTGATACCCCCACGGCGTCTGGCGACAGTCTCCGCTGTCGAAAGCGCTCGCACAGAGTATCAGCGCAATAGCCAACACTAAGATAATGCGTTTCATCGTTTTACTCCTTGATATTGGTATAGATACACCAGTGTACCCTAATTCAGAACGTGCGATAGTGTTGTGGCGGGAAGGAAAAGACGGCAATCAATCTGCCGGTGAGGTTTTTATGAAGCTGGGCATCCCTTCCCCTCTATTATACGTGGCGGGGAAGGTAATGTCAACTCAATTGTCGACAGCAGGTTACAACAAACTACGGCAGACCGGCAGTAACTGCCTGATCTACACCGTGCGGAAAGTACTCAATACTGAGGCATAAGGTGGCAGGACCTCAGTCCTTACCGCCGACAATGCTCTGGTTTATCTCGTGAACCAGACGGTCAATCTGCTGGTCGGTGAAGCCTTTGCTCTTCGCGAGTTCCTCGAGTGTCCCCCAGAAAGGATCGCCGCAGACCACACACGGCAAGTTGCGGGAGATCAGGAATCCAACCAGGTCCGGATATCTCTGTAC
>WJKG01000223.1 GCA_014729205.1 candidate division GN15 bacterium
CCGCATAACGGACCAGCCCGATTCCAGGCACGAACCAGTAGCAGTTGTAGCCGCCAGAACCAGTATTGTGGATCTTCAGCGCGCCGGAATAGCGGACACCGCTACCGAGCTCCAGCGTGCCGATACTCTCTGCCGTCAGGTTGCCAGACCCGGTGACCGGGAAATCGCCAACGATGGGCTCATCGCCGTCCTGCTCACCGGAGACCTGATCATCGCCGCCGAGATAATCGTCGATCCCGGTCTGGTCACCATCGATATTGTCAACATCGAATCGCGACCAAACCGCACCGGTAGTGACGGGATATGCCAGTATGCGTTCCGGTGTTGCCGTCAGTGAAGTGTAGTAGTACAGTCCGGTGCTAGTCTCGCGGAACCAGGCAGTGTCGACCCGCAACTGCTGCTTGGTGATCCACGGATAATAGGTGACTTCGTCGATGGTCCGCGATTCACCGATCCAGAACTCCTGATACTCTGTTACTCCGTTCTGAGTCACGGCGTAGGTGATCTCGAATCCTTGCTCAAGCGGGAAGTAAGTCGGTCCCTCAGTATCGGAAGCGTTCCGGTCAGAGATGCTGGTGATGTGCTCGATGGTGTTATCCGAGCACCCGAGAAGTCCGATGCCCGCCGTCAGGGCCAGAGCTGCAATCGATACAAAAATCACGTTGCGTTTCACTTGATCCTCCCTCCGCCAAACGGCGGGTGTTTTCATTGATCAGACCTGCTTTTGCAATAGTTATGAGCAAGCCGAGTGCCTGTCCGACAACGGGTTAGGTCAACTGGTTCATACTGTGTGAGATTGCCAACGATCTTTAAAGCAACACTTGAAGTCAGTCGAGTCTTCAAATATGGGCCATTCCCCATATACCTTGGTGGAAAGTGGATAGGACCAACGCTCGCTAATACGGGCCGGATTTATGCCGATAAAACTGGTGAAAGAGAATGTGTTGCCTACCTATGGGAGGAATCATGGAATGGACCTCACCTGAGCTGATAGTAGCTCTGTTCTTCCTGGTTGGATTGCTGTTGCTGGCCAGGTTTCGCAGACAGCTCCGGGCAGTGGATCGCGGGAGCTATGCCTACATTGCCGCCGGGATGAGCCTGTTATCGATGGTTGCACTGGCACAGGTCTATCACAAAGCGGGGGCACTGGATGAACTCGGTATTCTCGCTGATGCCCGTTTCTACCACCTGATGGTCACCATTGCGGTGCTGGGTGGTATCTCCGCACTTGTGTATGGTGTCTCGAGCTGGTTGCCCTTGCATCGAGAACAGTTGGAATACTCCGAGTCGAGGCTGTCACGTCATTCGTTTCTTAAACGAGTGGTACAACTGGCTGCGGTCGAGCGTCGCTTCCGTACATTGCTGACCACGACCGCCGAGTATATGTGTCAGCACTTTTCCGTCACCCAGGCAAGTGTTTTTCTCGTATCGCGCCGCACGCTCCGGACATACATGATTGGTAGCGGTACCGATTCCCCTGACGCCGATGCTCTAAAGGACATCACTTTCGATACTGAGACGCTCAAGGATGGACTACAGCGGCTTCGTGGAAGTGACACCGGTTTGCTTACGCATGTACCTGAGGGCTTACGCCAGCCGACCGCCATTTTGCCGGTAGTGGCCAAGGGGCGGATTGTGTCACTGATCCTGTTGTGGGCCGAGCAACCCCTGGAGCCTGAAGAGAAAGCACATCTGAGGCTTGCCTGCGATATGGTTGGCGACCACTTGTCATCGGAAGTCGACCGTTCCTACGTTCGCATGTATCGTCGACAGGCACAGGTAGCCGAGGACGCGGCGAGCAGTATTGCGGTGACGAGTCCGCTGAAGGACAATGTTGCGGCTGCCTTCGGTGCTGTACGTGAGCATATGTCGGCGGAGTACTTCTCGCTCATCTTGACCGAGGGTGCCGAGTGCCGCCAGCGAATCACGGTAGGCGAGAACGAAACCGTCCTCAATGAGCTGGGATCTTCAAATCGTGAGACCGCGATGCTCGTTAATCTCGCTCAGGAAGTGACCGAGCCGACTATTCTGGATGAGCATGATCTCCAGCGATTGAGTACCGCCGAAGGACTACTTGCCGGAAGTGGTATGAAGTCCATGTTGTTGCTGCCGCTTCATGAGAATGGAACACTGACGGCGGCGGTCATCTTCGCCACCAGACATGCCCGGGCCTATGCCAGGCGGCATTGCGTGGTTGCGTCGGGGTTGTTGCCGGTGATGGGACGTCTGGTACAGCAGGAGCATCACGAGCATCAGGCGCGTGTTCTGTCCACCCGTACCGATCGGCTCTCAGCTCTTGCCCAGAAGATTGCCTCCGGGCAACCGCAGTCGGAGGTGCTCGAACATACGGCGCGCATGCTGCTCGATGAGGTGGGGACGAGTGTTGTCAGGATCTCTACCTTCGACACCACTTCGGCCTTCATCCAGTCCCAGGCGCTCGCCATGCGTCGTGCCGACGGTACGACGGCACCGTCGGATGGGTTCATCATTCTGAGTGTATGCCCGCTGCATGAGCAGGTCCGCGACACGGGTCGCCCCATACTGATTAACCAGGAGAACTCGGACAACCGACTCTCTGACATTGAGGCCTCACAGGTGTTCGGAGGCACTGTCAAGGGCGCCCTGTTGGTTCCGGTCCGATCCAATGACCACGTCACGGCAGTCATCAGCCTGGCGGAGCAACGCACCTGGAAACGGCGGCAATACCGCTCCTCGGATATCCAGTTTGTCAGTATCGTTGCCGGGTTGTTGACGTCGGCCATGCCCGAGTCTGGCAGTCGCCGGCGTTCGGTCGAGAGTGTGCTGCAGAACCTGGAAATGGATAATAATGGGCGCAGCCGAGTCAAGAGTTCATTGACGGGAATTCTCGGATCGGTTGAGATGCTTCGGTCCGACCGCACCATGAATCCCGACAAGGTGGATCGCTACCTGGGTATAATCGACAAGGCGACCCGACGATTGCAGGAGTGTGTCCTGCCCGTAGAGTAGCAGGCCAGTGTGCGGCCTATGAGCACGATTGAGAAGAAAGCAAGTGCATGAAGCTCCTTTCGCATCAGCAATCGACAATCCTGCAGGGCAATCTTGAGCGATTGCCGTTACCGAAAGACACCTACCTGTACGTGTCTCCGGGTATCCCACAGTCATTTCAACTGGTGTCAGCAGATGAAGACCTCACGTTCGATGATTCCTGGGTGTATATCCCTCAGGAAGAACTCGATTCGTTTCGCCAACAGTTGCTGGTACATGCCTCGGATCCGGCGCACAGTTGCCTGGCGCTGAACCCGGTTGAGACGGAGGATGGTAATCTCTTCCCGGCGCTCATAAACGGTCAGGTGCGGGCGGTGGTCGTCGACCGCAGCAGGCGCCACACGACCTTTGACTCGGAGGTACTGCTGATGCTCCGGGAGGCCTTTGTGGCTTTCGATTCCGCCCATCAGGGACGCATGGAAGAACCCTTGATAGAACTGGTGGCGGGACTTATCGGCAGCGATATGCAGGTCGAGGATTTCTACTATCACATCTTTCAGAATCTGACCAGGCATTGCGAGAGATTGCTGGCTGCCGTCTACACCGTAAAAGACAATGTGTATCATCGAGGTCTGGTGACGGGTGACATCACCCTGTATGAGAACCTCCCGCGTGAGGTCCCCCTCGAGAACGCTCAAATCTGGACCGATGGTATCCGCCGTCGACGCTTCTTCCACCCGTCGGAGCTGGCACCATCGCATACGTGTTTTCTCGACTCGCCACTGGACTTTCTGTTTATCCATCAGGGTATTGCCTCGGACAATAATGAACAGCTGGTTGTTACCGCTGTACCGGGCGACTCCGACCGTCGGCTGGCGCACCTGTTGACTGAATCTGCCCGACTGACCGAGTCGTTACATGAGCGACAATTCGGCGTCGGGGTTGAACTGGAGTCAATTCAGAGAGATCTACGTAAGCAGGGCGGGCGAGATGTCTTCCTGCGAACAGCGATGAGGATAATGCAACGACTGCGTCGGGTGCTGCCATTCAGTCGCTTGGTCCTGTACGACCTGAGAGGTGACAGCGCGGTCGTGCTTACACCGTCGGAGACTGGAGACTGGACCGGCGCCGAGCGGCCAACAGACTCGTTGCCTGAGGAGATCAGGCAGGAGCTTACTGACCGAGGTATCGCTATGGTTGATTCCGTGGAGGCATCAGTCTTCAGCGAGGACTATATCCAGCAGTGTCTGGAGGATGACGTTCTTTCCGAGGTACTCTATCCGGGCATCACGGAAAGGTCGGCTGTGTTCGGTTTTGGTTGTTCAGCGGCCGGTATGCAGTTGAGAGCCAACCGGAGGCTACTCTTCCGCGCCGCCCAGGTGCTCGATTCGGCGCTTGCAGTAAGCCGTCGACTGGATGCCTCCGCGTTATCTGACGGTGTCGTGCCGGACAGTATTGAAGACGACAGGTACCGGTGTAGTCGGCTGGGTACGATTAGTCGATTGGCGAATGGTTATTTCCATGATATCGTTGACTACCTGTCGGTAGTGATGGGTCAGATCAGTCTGGCTGAAAGCGGGACCGCCGCGCGCCAGGCTGTGAACGGATCAGCGGTTCGACAAGGGCTAAAGAAGATTCGCGAGGCGATGGACAGCATTACTGACTATCTCAAACGCCTTCGCTCGCTGACCACGATGGAGAGCAAGGACTTTGACAGGAAGACGACATTCGCTGAGTTCGTCACTGACCTTCACTGGATGCTGCATGGTTTCGCGCGGCAGATCCGCGACACAAGAAACATAACGCTCAGGCTCAATCCTGAGATGACCAGTCGTGGTCAGACCCGGATGTCGCTGGCAACTATCTTCGATGTGTTGCTGCCACTGATTATGTCTTTGATGGATGAGGCCGTCTGCTCCGGCACGCTGACGCTCAGGGTGCACGAACGCGAGGGACGAGAGCAGCTTGATATCGTCTTCAATCCGGAGATACTCGCACACGGGTCGGTGGCGCAGTTCGTCCAGCAGGTCTTCCCGGACGCCGCCACGGGCCTGTCCGGCAACCGACTGGATTTTGGGGAGGCTACGCTTATTCACGGCCAGAAGTCATCAACGGTAGCACATTTGACACTCATGGGACGAAGTCAACAGTCACAACCGGTCGTTGCCCGATCGGCGATGACGTATGCCAAAAAGGGGCAGAACCATGGCTAATACCACGGCACTGATTCGCAAATTCTTCAAGAGCAAGAATGCCGATCGCCTGAGTACGGTTGTGGCGCAGGTTGACGAGATCGCGGCTCTGCTGATGGATCTGACCGAGGCAGATTTCATAGGCCTCTTCTACGCCAAACGTAACAGTGCGCAGATGGTACCGGTGGCATATCAGTTCAGTGACCGAGTGACTGGTGGTGACATTTCGCTGCTTGATGACACATGGGGGGCCAGCCAGATCACGGATCGTCCCAGGCAGACGACAGGCATCGAAGCCATAGATACTGACACTGATGCCTTTGGCGCTGCACACGGTTTCGGCCACCGTTCACTTCACATGCACCGGGTGGACAACGAGGTGCGGGGTCTGGTAACACTTTACTGGCGCGAGGACCCCGGATCGCTCAACGAGCAGACGCAAAAACTCATCGAGCATCTGACAAGTGTCCTGTTCGGCTCCATGCTGGTCGCCGATGATATGAACCAGATTGAGAGTTACTCCCTGCGGTTGTCTGATCTCGTATCACTGTTTGAGATGTCAATCGGCGATCTCTCGTTCCGTCAGATCATGTCCGAGATTCTCCAGCGTTTCCGCAAGGCGGTGAGCTACGCCGGCGTGTGTATGATTTCCGAGGATAAGCTGACCGGCAAACTGCGGATGGGTGAATACTTCGACTCCGAGCCACCGTCCCCTTCGCTGGTAAACATGATGCTCAACGAGGTGGAACAACGTCGCGGTGAGTTACAGACCGACACCGAGCATCGTCGGACAGCATGGATGGATCTGACAGAGGCCTTCGGAAGCAAGTTCACGTCGGTGCTGGCGGCTCCGTTGTTGCCCGACGATGAGCACCATTTCGTGCTTATGGCCTGGACTCGCCAGAAGGGTGGCTTCCCGGCCCACGACATGGAACTGTTGCCGGTATTTGCTTTGTTTGCGGATATCATCCTGCAGAATGCGTTGTTGGTGAAGTCCTTGCGCAAGGTCAACTACGTACTGCGCAAGTCCAGCAACCAGATGGCCAATATCGAGAGTCTTGCGGCTCTGGCGGATATGACCTCGGGCGTGGCACATGATTTCAACAACATCATCGGCGGTATCATCGGGCGTCTGCAATTGATGAAGCTTCGCAACAAGGACGAGGGCGTGGTCAAGGAACTCGAGAACCTCGAGTCCATGGCCATGGAGGGGGCCGAAACTGTGAAGCGCCTCCAGGAGTTTGCGACCAGCGCCCGGCAGAAGGACCTGGACCCGGTCAATCTGACTACGCTTGCTTCACGAGCTACTACTGATCCCAAAGCCGAATGGCAGGCCGTGGCCAGCGAGCGAAACGTCACTGTCGAGTTCCGGTGTCATACAGATTCCGCCATCGTCAATGGTAGCGACTCTGACCTGTCGGTTGCTCTCGGCAAGCTGATAGCAAACGCCGTTGAGCATACCCGCGAGGGTACTGCCGTAGAAGTCGTCCTGGCCGCAGACCAGAAACACTACGTAGTTACGGTAACCGACCACGGCGGCGGTATTCCCGATGATATCGGTCGTCGCGTGTTCTATCCC
>WJKG01000020.1 GCA_014729205.1 candidate division GN15 bacterium
GTCCTGTTCGCTCCGGTAGACACGGATGTCCTGGCCCTGTTGGCGTTCGGTGTCGAAGGTGCCAATGGTGAAGTAGTGCCCGGGCTGTATCTGGCGACGGATGTTGCTGACGGTGGTGAAGCTTCGTTTGGACTTCTTCTCGACTGCGAAGGCCTTGAGTTCCTGGTAGCGTTCGGCGATGGGGGGGTAGATGTATTCGTTGTAGTAGAAGTGACCGAAGGACAGTCCCAGCGTTACCAGGAGGATGGGGGCGGCGATACGGTACAGCGAGCGACCGGTGGATCTCATGGCCAGGAGTTCGTTACGCCGCGCCAGGATAGCTATTGAGAAGAGGGTTGCCAGCAGGACGAAGATGGGGAAGAAGTTGCGAATCACCCAGCCGGAATAGAACACGTAGTATTGTGCGATAGTCTCCAGCGGTACCTGGTTATCGATGAAGCGCGAGAGGCGCTCGACGACATTGATCAGAACAAAGACGATCTCGCACGAGATGCCTACCAGAATGAGGGCCAGGAAGAAGTGGCGCAGGAGGTAGCGGTCGAGTCGTTTGGCGAGGATCACGGCTACTTGCTCCTGCGGAAGAATGAGAGTATGCGCTTTTCGGTCACCACAATGTAGAGCAGGTAGACGCCGATGGCGCCGATGAGGAAGTTGGCGGACCACATGGCCCAGAAGGGGGAGACGATGCCGCGGTCGGCCAGATCCTCGCCGCCTATGAGGAAGGCCCAGTACACGATGAACAGGCTGATAGAAGTGGCGATGGCGGTGCCCATGCCGCCTCGTCGGGTGATCACGCCGAGTGGGGCGCCGATCAATATGAAGGCGAGAGAGGCGGCGGGAATGGAGTATTTCTTGTGGATCTCCAACGAGTACTTGTTGATAACCGTCTTCTGGGACTCGATCTGGTTGGCGTTTTGCTGTATAAACCGCTCGAGGACCTCGGCATCCTGACGCGTCAACCGATATGCGTTTGAGTCGGGCAGTGTGTCAACGGCGCGGGTAGCCATAGTATCCAGGAACAGGTGTTTGATGCTCTCCGTGAGGCGCTGGTTGATGCGGTAGCGGAACGGCATGATGGCATCGCGGGCGTTGTCGACCTTTTCCTGCATGGCGTTGATGCCCATCTCGCGGTCGGTGCGGAGGTCTGATTCGCGCCGCTCAAGCCGGGTACCCTCGACACCGATATTGATGACCTGGTGTTCGAAATCGACTCGCTGGTAATCCTGGGGTTGATCGGCGTTGAGTGTGTGGATTTCGCCATCGTCGAGTGAGAACTGGATGTTTTCACCCTCGTTAAGCACGCGCAGGATACCCTCGCGGGCCACGATGACTCTCGGTGCGGCGGGGTTTTTCATCTCGGTGATGTGAACGCCGGTGACCTCGGAAGTGGTGTGGTCGATGTCATCGAGCAAAATCAGGTAGCCGGGGACGTCATCGATGAACGTGCCCGGTTTGAAGGTCAGTGTGGGGCGCATGCGGGATATGTCCGAGGAGAGCTGGCGCTGCATTTTGTTGAGGTCGGGGAGGATTTTGTCGTTGAACTCAATCATGAGTACAGCGATAACTGCCCCTCCAATGAGCAGCGGGGTGAGCACGCGCAAGAGGTTCACACCGCAGGCCTTGATGGCTGTGATCTCGAAGTCCGAGGTAAGCCGTCCGAACGCCATGAGAGTAGCAACCAGGACCGACATGGGTACCGAGAGGGCGAGTATCCAGGCGAGGTTGAGGCCGATGAGTTCCAGAACGACCCAGATGGAGAGATCCTTGTCGATGACGTGGTCGACAATGCGGGGGACGTAGTCGATCAGGAGCAGAAAGGTGATCGTGGCGAAGGCAAATATGAATGGCCCGAAGTGTTCTTTGAGTATGTACCAGTTGAGTTTCTTCATACATGAGGTCCTTCGACGGGCCAATATATTGGTTATACAGTGGGGATGAAAGATAATATTCCGGCGGGGTGACAATGCGATTTGCGGCGCGCAGGAAATTGCTTATCTTGTTGCATCATGGATACTAAGCCGATACGCGACTATGTCATTGAGGACAGTATCACGGGTTTCTTTGTGGTCCGTCGCAAGGAAGTGCGCGAGTACACGCGGGGGCGATTCGTGGCGCTGGAGTTGGGGGATCACAGCGGGCGTATCAAGGCCAACATGTGGGAGCCTGACCAGTTTGCCCTGGAGGAGCTTGAGGAGGGCATGGTGGTCAAGGCGCGGGGGATTGTGACCGAGTACCGTGGCCAGCGCCAGTTGACGGTCAAGCGCATCCGGATGGCGCAGGAGGGCGAATATGAGACCGAGCAGGTGCTGGCTCATTCGCCGATGCCGAAGGAGGAGCGGCGGGCGCGCGTGCTGGATTTGACGGAACGGATCGAGAATACCTACGTGGAGAAGCTGGTTCGGTCATTCTGGGATGATGAGGAGTTTTTCGAAGCATACCTGATGGCACCTGCGGGCAAGCTGTGGCACCATGCCTATGTAGGCGGACTTTCCGAGCATTCGGGAAATGTGACAGAACTGGCGATTGAGGTGGGTACGCACTACGATTTCGCCGACCGGGACCTGTTGATCTTTGGCGGGTTGCTCCATGA
>WJKG01000224.1 GCA_014729205.1 candidate division GN15 bacterium
CGGATACTGTTATAGGTGAGGAAGCCTACAAGGTGGAGATCACACAGGCGGCAAGTTCAGGGTACTTCCAGGGAGCAACGATTGCAGACCCGGCCATGACGCCCCTTACGCTTGATTCGACGAACAACAAACACCAGTTCAAGGTGGATTCGGTGCTTTCTGATGAAATCGTGCTGGAGGCGAGGACTTACAATACTACCAGTGAGTTGGTGGATGAGATACAGACGCGGATCGACAACGATGAGTTGATCGGCAACAAGGGCCTGACCGTGGAATGGGTTGATACCGGTTCCGGCGGTGGCCACCTGAAGTTCATGAGCTCCACTTATGGCGCTTCATCCAAGGTCGAGATGGATTTCAATGTCGGCGACGGAGCTTTCTCGGCTCTGGGGTTGACATCGGGGACCATCGTTGGCGGCAAGGACGTCGAAGGAACCATCAACGGCGAGGCTGCTACCGGTCGCGGACAGCTTCTCACGGGTGATGCCGACAACGATACGACCGCCGGCCTGAAGGTGAAAGTGACACTCACCGACGATGATCTGCTGGCAGACGCCGAGGAGGCTGAGATCAGGCTGACGCGTGGAATCGGCGCCTCAATGGACGTTCTGCTGGACCGGATCAACGCTACCGGTGAAGGTACGATAGATCGCAAGATAGCCGGTCTGGAGCGGCAGATTCAGGATTTCGAGGGTCAGGTGGAAGCGATCGACACGCGCCTTGCGCGGCGGCGCCAGAGCCTGTTCGAAGAGTTCTGGGCGATGGAGAAGGCCCTTGGTGAGCTACAATCTCAAAGCTCGTTCCTGGAGAGTCAGCTGGCTTCAATAGGATCCAACTGGACACTGGGGGGCATGGACGGAAAGTAGCATTTGACTGTTTTTGACAGATGGACAAGAAGCGACCAAGAGAGCACATAGAAATCATGGGACGTCGGATATGAACAACAAGATTGGATCCTACAAATCCGCAGAGACTATTGGAAAATCGCAAATCGATCTTATTCTCAAGGTATATGACGGGACGGTTGCTTCGCTGACGTCGGCTCGTGAAGCGTACGCCAACGATCAGTTTGCCGACGGACGCGAGCACATGGAGAAGACGAAGCGCTTCGTCACGCACCTGTATACCACGTTGAATATGGACAAGGGGGGAGAGGTCGCCGAGAATCTCAGCAAACTGTATTCATACGTCATCAGCCAGACCTATGTGATCCAGGCGACCAAGGATGTCGAGTTGATAGACGATATGATCACGATAATGGAAAATCTTCGTAGCGGTTGGCGTGGTCTGAAGGAGCAGCAGGCGGAGGGCGAGATTCCCGAGTCGATGCCTGAGGCGCAGGCAACCACCGAGACTGCCAGAGAATTCACAACAACGGCGTAGGGTATGGCAACGGGATCATCAGCATACGATCAGGTAACTCGCGAGCTTCTGTTTACGCTCAAGGAGGAATACTCATTCTACCAGTCGCTGTATGTAACGCTTGACAAGCAGCGTGACATGATCAAGTACGACAAGGATGAGAAGCTCATCGATCTGTTCACGGAGGCACAGCGCTATCACGAGCGGATCAAGAAGTCGGAACAGAAGATCGCAGACCTGCGAGAGCGCCATCCACGGGCGTTCAAGATGGCGGCCAAGCTGCCGGAGGTCAAGAAGATCGTCAACAGCATCATGACTATGGTACGCAAGAACATGACCCTGGTCAGCGAGTGCGACGAGTATCTTCAGGGACGTTATGACCGAATCAAGGTCGAGCTGGGGGAACTGCGGAACTCCCGCAAGATTCTCCAGTATATCAGCAATGTGGAGCCATCGCCGCAATATGTCGATGGTAAGAAATAGGTAGATGAAGGTAAGCGTGTAACAGCAACAAGAGAGTGGTATGGAGCACCCTCATTGGAAAAGAGGTGAGCCAATGGACATTGGAAGTATCAACGATAACAACGGTAAGGTCGTTGACACCGCTTCGCGAAGGATGCCGCAAACCGACCAATCGCCGCAGGAGAAGTCGAGCTCAGCGGTTGCGGATTCGGTGCAGATATCCGACGAAGCACGCGGTCGTTTGGCCGAGCTGGCCGATGCAGCGCGTCGAATTGAAATCGAGCATCCGGAGCTTGGCGGCGAGGAAGAAGACAGGCTTGAGCACATAAGGGCTCGAATCGCAAACGGGCTGTATGACAACCCGGAAGTCAAGCGCCAGGTGGCCGACCGTCTTGCGCAACGGCTTTTTGAGCAGGGGAATACCGAAACAGAAGAGTGAGAATCATGAGTACAGCAGCCATTGACAACAAGGTCCAGATGGTGGTGAGCAACATCCGTAACCTGCCCACCCCACCAATCGTGTTTAACCAGATCCAGAAGGCAATCAACGATCCCAATGTCTCGGCAGCACAGATTGCCTCTATCCTGTCTGAGGATCCGGCCATGTCCGTCAAGGTGCTCAAGCTCACCAACTCAGCGTTCTACGGTCTCTCCCGCGAGGTGGACTCCGTCAAGCAGGCGGTGGTCATTATCGGTCTGGAAGCGGTCAAAAACCTCGTGCTCTCTGCCTCGGTGCTCGACATGTTCAAGAGCAAACACATCGACCAGGAATATCAGGAGCGTTTCTGGAGACACTCTCTGGCTACCGGGATTTGCGCTCGACTGATCGCCCGACGTATCCAGGGTCGCGGCATGGTAGATCCGGATACGGCGTTTTCTTCGGGGCTTCTCCATGATGTTGGTAAGATGGTTCTCTCGTGTCATTTGCCCAACGAACACAAGAATTTCCTCGAAGCTCGTGCCAAGGATCCGGAGACGATGGATTTCGAACTTGAAGACAACGTTCTTGGGTTCAACCATGCGCAGGTGGGTGGGTTTCTGGCCGCGACCTGGAAGCTGCCGGAGAAACTGGCAGACTCCATTACCTATCATCATGCTCCTGCTGAGCAGGGACTGACGGATCCCATTACCAGCTTCATTCATCTTGCCAATCACATCGCCAAGGAGACGTTCAAGGATGATACGGACTCTGGTCCACGCGGGGAGGCAAGTCCCGAGGTGATGGCCTACCTGCAGATCGACGAGTCCAAGTTGGAGGAGCTCTCCGAGGCTCTCAGGGAGGAGTACGTCAAGGCCGAGACCTTCATGCAGATGGCCGGATTGGCGTAACAGGCTGTGCCGATAGCACGGTCGGCCGGGAACTTTGCTATCTCGGCCACTATTCCACTTCATATACGACTGTTTGTGGCTTCGCGGTCGACAAGAGACTAATCGACCGCAAGGTCGTTTTCGTACAATAACTAAAGCGGTTACTGCCGATAATGAAAACAGGCTTGACATATCGCGTAACCGGGCCTATTATTTGCGACTACGCTGACGGGCTGCTCATTTGGGCAGACCGTGCAAATGAGATCGTGGGCGATTAGCTCAGATGGTTAGAGTACTTGCTTGACATGCAAGGGGTCACTGGTTCAATTCCAGTATCGCCCACCATAAGCTTCTTCGTTGCGGGTTCGGTTCTCTGATACCAGGGCCGGGTACCGCATTAATTTTGTTGGAAGGAAGTTGAGCCCAGCTATGTCACAGGTTCAGATTACTCTGCCCGATGGCTCAGCCAAACAGGTACAGGCCGGACAGACCGGTTTCGACCTGGCTAAGTCCATCTCGCCCCGCCTGGCCAAGGACGCAATTGCCGTCAAGGTCGATGGCGAAGTGCGTGATCTTCACCGTCCCTTAGACCGTGACGCTCAGGTGCAGATTCTGACATTCAATGACAGCGAAGGGCGCGAGGTTTTCTGGCATTCCTCGGCTCACGTGATGGCGCAG
Source organism: candidate division GN15 bacterium (assembly GCA_014729205.1). Lineage (GTDB taxonomy): Bacteria > Zixibacteria > MSB-5A5 > GN15 > FEB-12 > WJKG01. The sequence goes on from WJKG01000224.1 coordinate 3,811, forward strand.
GCCGTGACGGACGTTTTCCCCAAGGCCAAGCTGGCTATCGGCCCCCCGATCGAAGAGGGCTGGTACTACGACTTCGAGGTGGAGAAGCCTTTTGCGCCGGAGGATCTGGAGAAGATCGAGAAGCGCATGTCCGAGATTATCAAGGAGGACGCACCGTTTTCCTGCGAATACATGGATCGCGAGAAGGCCATCGAGTACTATCGATCCCAGGGAGCGGACTACAAGGTTGAGATGCTCGAGGAGTTCGATGACGAGCGCGTGAGTGTCTACCACCATTCTACTTTTGAGGACCTCTGCCGCGGACCGCATATCCCCAGCACGGGCAAGATCAAGGCTTTTAAGCTCATAGCAACTTCCGCAGCTTACTGGCGTGGTGATGAAAACCGGCAGACCTTGCAACGCATCTACGGGGTGTCATATCCCAAGAAGAGCATGCTGGAAGATTATCTCACTCGTTTGGAAGAGGCTAAGAAGCGTGACCATCGTGTCTTGGGTAAGCAGCTTGAGCTGTTTCACATTTCGCCCGAGGTTGGGGCGGGACTGGTCATGTGGTTGCCCAAAGGAGCCAGGGTACGTAACGAGATCGAGAATTTCTGGCGCGAAGAGCACCTTCGTTATGGATACGAACTGGTGTACTCACCTCACATTGCCAACCTGGAGCTGTGGCGCCGAAGCGGCCATACCGATTTCTACAGTGAAGACATGTTTGAGCCGATCAAGGCCGACAACCAGATGTACCAGCTCAAGCCGATGAACTGCCCGTTCCACATTACGATGTACCAGTCACGTCGCTGGTCCTATCGGGATCTTCCGATGCGCTGGGCGGAGCTGGGCACGGTGTATCGGTTCGAGAAGGCAGGTGTCGTGCACGGTCTGGCGCGTGTACGCGGATTTACTCAGGACGATGCGCACCATTTCTGCACCAAGGACCAGATGGAGGACGAGCTGGTCTGGTTGCTTGATTTCTGTACCCATATGCTTAGTTCGTTCGGGCTGGACGACTATGAGATTTTCCTGTCGACTCGTCCCGAGAAGGCGATAGGCGACCCGGCTGACTGGGTCTTGGCCGAGAACGGGCTGAAGCTGGCGCTGGAGAAATCGGGACTTCGTTATAGCGTCGATGAGGGTGGTGGAGCTTTTTACGGTCCCAAGATCGATATCAAGATTCGTGATGCTATCGGGCGTAGCTGGCAGTGTTCGACTATCCAGTTTGACTTCTCTTTGCCAGAACGCTTTGATTTGCAATACATTGGCCCTGATGGCCAGCCTCAGCGCCCGTACATGATTCACCGTGCCTTGCTGGGTTCGATAGAACGTTTTTTTGGGGTTCTGATTGAGCACCACGCCGGCAAGTTCCCGTTGTGGTTGGCGCCGGTACAGGCACGAGTCCTGACCATCACTGATGACTTCAACGACTACGGACGAGAGGTTACCGACCGGTTGAAATCACGCCGGATCCGGGCTGAGTTTGATGATCGTTCGGAGAAAATCGGTGCCAAAATTCGCGATGCCGAGTTGCAGAAAGTACCGTATATGCTTATAATTGGAGCCCGTGAGAAGGACTCCAACAGCTTATCGATTCGTCGCCATGGAGAAGGCGATCTGGGCAGCAAGCCGGTCGACGAGGTAGTTGACACATTGCTGGCAGAGATCGAGAGTAAAGGATTGGAGCCGAGCGAATCAGAAGCCACAGGAGGATTGCATAGCTAAGGGAGATCTCAGGATCAATCGTCAAATTCGGATTTCACCGATCAGGTTGATTGGTCCGGATGGAGAACAGGTAGGTATTGTCCCGACCAATGAGGCTCTGGCTCGAGCCGAAGAGTCTGAGCTGGACCTGGTTGAGGTAGCGCCGAACAGCCGACCACCGGTCTGCCGTATCATGGACTATGGTAAGTACAAGTACGAGCAGGCCAAGAAGGAGAAAACGGCCAAGAAGCGCCAGCATGCCTTCCAGCTCAAGGAGATGCGCTATCGGCCGAAGATTGATCAGCACGACTTTGACTTCAAGACGAAGCACGTGCGCAGCTTCCTCGAGTCCGGGAGTAAGGTGAAAGCCTTCGTGATGTTCCGTGGGCGCGAGATGGCTTATACCGAGCAGGGTCGCAAGCTGTTAGAGCGGGTAGCTGAGGAGTTGAACGATATTGCGACGATTGAATCGGCCCCGAAGCTCGACGGACGCCATATGCACATGGTGCTGGCGCCGCGACCCGAGATAATGAAGAGTGTCAAGCAGAACGATTAGCACCCCGGGGTGTTTCGTTCACTGAACTATACTGGTATCTTGCAAGAAGGTAGGTTGAAATGCCTAAGATGAAGACCCAGCGAAGTGCGGCCAAGCGTTTTCGGCGCACCGGCACCGGCAAGTTCAAACGCCGCCATGCCTACAAGTCGCATATCCTGGAGAAGAAGAGTCCCAAGCGGATCCGCAACCTGCGCCAGCCGGCGTTGGTCTCGGACGCCGACAAAAAGAAAGTGGACCGCCTGGTTCCGTATTAATCCGGAGCGGGCCAACAGTTACTGAATCACTATTTGTAACACGACGGGAGAGTAAACGTCATGCCACGTGCAATGAACAATGTTGCGGCTAAGAAGCGTCACAACAAGGTCCTCAAGCGCGCTCGCGGCAGCTACGGTGCTCGTAGCCGCCTCTATCGTACCGCGGTTGAGTCGGTCCATAAGGGACTGAAGTATGCCTATCGTGACCGCCGTAACAAGAAGCGCGAGTTCCGTACCCTGTGGATTACCCGCATCTCCGCCGCGGCCAGGGAAAACGGTACCAACTACTCATCGTTCATCAATGGGTTGAAGAAGGCGGGAGTTAATCTCAATCGCAAGGTACTGGCCGATATCGCAGCACGCGATGCTGCTACCTTCAAGAGTCTGGCCGAGATGGCAAAAGCCGCCGCCTGAAACAACATAGTCAGCACATATGTCGATTATTGACGACGTAACGCGGGTGAGGGACGAGGCTGTTGAGCGAATCAGTAAGGCTGATTCGCTCGATTCGCTTCAGGAGCTCAAGGTGAAGTACCTGGGGCGCAAGGGAGCCATAACGGGTTTCCTCAAAGGCCTCAAAGATCTCTCCAAAGAACAGAAG
>WJKG01000021.1 GCA_014729205.1 candidate division GN15 bacterium
GTGTAAAGAGAAACGCGAGCACCGTGGAATCGGTACTCGCGTTTTCTATCTCTGACTTTCAATAGGGGCGTTACTTGGCCGGGCAAGACGGCGGCGCGCCACCCGAGAACAAAAAGTTCGTCAGGCAGGTCAGGTCGAGCAGATTTACCTGTCCCGGAACACCATTGATATCCGCTTCTTCCATAACCGGTGGAGCCGGACCGTCCTGGAACAGGTAAGAGACGAAATACGCCAGGTCCTGGACATTCGGGCCGGCCAGATCGCCGTTGATGTCACCGCAGAACACGTCGCATGGATCGCCGATACCATCGGAATCCTCATCGGCCTGATCGGGATTCCAATGCTCCGGACAGTTGTCGCACGCGTCTCCCGGACCGTCACCGTCGCCGTCAGCCTGATTGGGATTGTACGCATTCGGACAGTTATCACACCCATCCGGTAGGGCGTCAGAATCGTTGTTCACGGAATCCGGGTGTCCGGGACACCAGTCGCAACTGTCACCAACGCCGTCGTTATCCGAGTCCAACTGGTCCGGGTTGGCCGAGAAGATGCAGTTATCGCAATCATTACCCAGACCGTCACCGTCATTATCCGACTGCGTCTCGTTGGGATACGTGGGACAATTATCACAGCCGTCGGGGTAGCCGTCGCTGTCAGTATCGGCAAAATCATCATAGCCGGGACAGTTGTCGCAGTCGTCGCCAACACCATCACCGTCAGAATCAGTCTGCTCGGGGTTGTAGCTTGATGGGCAATTGTCAACATCGGCACACAGCCCGTCACCGTCGGCATCATCGAGGGGATCATAGGGACAAACATCGCAGTCGTCGCCAACATAGTCCCCGTCAGAATCGAGCTGATCCTCGTTCACCAGTTCCGGACAATTGTCGAACGGATCGCAGAAACCGTCACCGTCGCCATCAACAAGGCCATCCTCAGCGCAGGAGCGAACACCCTTCAGAATGAGGGCCGGGTCACCGAAGAGGTTCAGCTGGTAGTAACACCAGCGCATGCAGCTCTCGTTGATGCGGAACAGGTTATCTTCTTTCGAATCCTGGTTGGCCTCAGCCAGCGAAATCATATTCTCAACATCGCTGTACATCGCATCCCAGAACTCGCGATTGAACTTCTGCGAGGGACCATTGGTGCTTCCCGATGAGCCCCATCCATAGCGGGCGTTCATGATCACGCCAAAGGCACCGTTGTCTGTCTTTATATTGGCGTTTTCCGCCCAGCCATCATAGTTGTCAAAACGTCCGGAATAACAGGCCTGGGAGTAGACAAAGAACAGTCCGTCATTGGCAAGTGAGGTAGCGGCCGTATTGGCCGTCATCTTCATTGCCCAATAAGTATTACCGTGTCCAAAGTGGCTGATGATATGAACATTCGAGTCGATGCGATTGATAACTTCGGAAGTCGGCCAGTTATGGCTGGGCCAATCGCGGTCGTACAAGCGGTCAATCTGGTACTTGGTGGATGGTATACCGACGGTGCTGTAGCCATGGGCATTGCTGCCGTCCACCAATTCATCAAGTGAATTGCCGGCATACTCGGAATCACCACCGAAACCGAGGTGTTCGCCACACATCAGTACCTTGCCCAGATAGAGGCTGGTATCCGCGTAGTAGGCCAGAGTCTTGTTCACGAAGCGGGAAGCTTCAACATCATTGTCCACCGAGGCGCGCCCGACGAAGACCTCGGCAATCATATCAACCATGGTGCCATTGGTGCCATCGTTCGGCTCTCCCCAATAAGCATCCTCGTCGTAGTTCCAGGTTCCATCGAGGCATCCGAAGAACAGATCTCCGGGCATATCGTAAGAGATGTCACCACCGTCCCACGCCTGGACCCAGAGGTCTGGCGCAGGAATCTGATCGTCATCGGCACCGATCAGCAAGTACTCGATGCCATCGTTCCAATAGCGATCGGCGATATACGCGCGAACGTCGTCCGGGTTCGAACTGCCAATCATACCGATTGTGTGGATTTCCGCTCCCAGGCCGGTTGAATCATGATAGTCCTTGAGAGGCTGGAAGGCATCGACCATATCCGCAGTGGTGATGATGAGCATCTGATATGGCCCCCCGTCCGCTTTGCGGGCTGGGTTGTATTCCATGAGCCGGTCCGGATTGTCGACCTTGCCGGTCATGAGCTCGAAATCCCGATCAAAGCCGCGGAGCATGGCGTTCGTCTTACCGGTAGCCTGGGTCTCGACCACCACTGTTAGACGGGGATAGTAGTACACATCTCCAGTAACAGGATGGTATTGCACAGGACGCAGCTTGAGCACGAGGTAGGGGAAACCTCTGAAGCTCTGGATACCGATCTCCTCGAATGGCTCAGCCGGATAAGGCTGATCACTCTCGTAGATAGCCGGGTCTGGTTCGGCCGCGCTCCTCGTGCCCGCTGGTGAACTGAGTGGAAATGGTCTCGTAACCGGTGCCAGATAGAGACCTTCGCCAACCAGCACTGGCAGCGATGTTTCCACCTTGATGGAGGTAACCTCAGTCTGGTAGGGAATCAGGACATAGCTGCCCGACGATGGCAGAGCGGGCTCTCCGGGCTGCCCGCCATTGCTCAAACCGTCAATAGTCACTCGATCATACAGTTGACCATCGACCATCTCCGAACTGATCGTGGGGGGATCGAAGGTATAGTCTTGTGTAATCTGTTCAGCTTGAACGGCAGCTGCGCCGAGGATCATAATGGTCACTGTCAGCAGACCTGACAGAAGGCAGTTGAACCAGCATGTTGATCTGTGGGACATATGTGCTTGACCAGCCTCTCTTGTGGAAAATGGCTTCATCTGTTCTTCAATATCGGAACGTTGAGGCTGCACCGTTGGCGAACTGCCGGAAGACGACAATCTGAATCGGAATTGACTACCAAAACAATCCGACAGCACCCGGACCAAAGCCGGGTTAGTCGCGTTCGTCATTGTGTCATGGCGGTGAGAAACACATGGCGGACCGGTATAACCACATCGCAGTAAAGGCCTTTATCACCAGTAAGATAGAGCGATTACTCGAATCGTCAAGAAAATAACTAGCGGGCTTCAGACCTTGTGAGAAGGACGCAGCTTCTGCTCGTTTCGTGCATTCGTTCGGCGCTTGAGAGAATTTTTTCGAAGTTTTGTGTTGAATAATCATGTAAGAAATACGTTATTGTTGTGTTACAGGGCTGTAATACGATGTGCCTCCTTGTCATCGGTTATAGCTTTCTCAGGGCCGAATGTCTTTCTCTTCTTCTTCCATTCGGCCCTGTTTTGTGTCCCTGAGAGATCGGCGTAAGTGGCTGAACGAGAATAGAAAAGGCCGCCCCAAAGGGCGGCCTTTCAGTCGTCTGGTCAGACAATAGTGCCTGTACTACGGGCACGTTACAGGTGGCGCACCGTTGTTGAACAGGTAAGCCACCAGATAAGTCAAGTCAGAGATGTTCACTTCTCCGTCGACATTGACATCCGCTTCGTCAATACACGGAGGAGCCTGCCCGCTGGCGAACTGATATGCCACCAGGTAAGTCATATCCTGAATATTGACAGCTTCTTCAGGATCACCGTCGACATTGCCCGTCATCCCAACACAACAACCCAGACTGATAGTTGAGCTGGTAGCGGCGAAAGTATACTCGGCCATCGGGCCTTCACAGCGCGGCAGGTAATCCTGAGAGGCCGTGTAGCCGTCAAGCTGTACCGTCGCTGACTGGCCCGGCTGCGCGCTGCTGCTGATGGTGAAGATTAACTTGATAATCGGCCCTTCTCCCGGCGGGAGCGGGTCCTGTGAGCCGTCGTCTGAGATCTTCAAGCGTATGGCACACCGATCGAAGAAAGCATCCCAATGCAAGAAGTCCTGATCGGCGAAGTACTCGGTTCGACAGCCCTCGGTGTTGAAGTTGTTGAACGTGACATTGAGATCGCCGGGATACTCGACTGGAATCAGCAGGTAGTCGGCCGGGCACGTGTTAAGTCCACTGACCACAACTTCCACCTGTTGACCGGGATCGCCAAAGGCGGTAGTGGGCTTAAGGGTGTCGGCTAAGGCGGCGATAAAGTCAAGCGATGTCATGCTGAAGGTATCCGTGACCATATTGGCCTCAAGCGTGATATCATACAGTCCCCGTTCGGTGAACTGGTGCGAGCAATCCTCGGTATAGGCGCTGTCACCATCGCCGAAGTCCCAGGTCCACGATGAGACAGGGTTCTTCGCCCAGCCATCGAAGTCAACGTCGAGCGGAACCCAACCATAGCGCACATTGGCATCCATCTTCACATAGACCTCGGTGAGTCCCTTCATGCAAAAATTAGCCGTCGGATTGTCCTCGTACAAATCGTTCCACTGGCCACCGGAATAGTAGTAGCTCTGTCCCGGCTCGGACGCCGACACAACTTCTACCCGGTAGTCGGCGCCCAGCAACACCGGTACCTCCGAGGTACGGTCAAACGGGTGTCCACCATCAGATAACTCAACATAGACATAGAAATCATCGCCACCATCGAACTTGACCGGGGTGTCCAGGTCCACCGTGTGGAAACCGGTGAATTCCATGAAGCCAGTCATCACTGCACGTTGGTCAGACAACTGACCGTTGTCAAAGGTACCGTAGATTCGGACGGTGTAGTCGACACTGTCAGTAGCTGTATAGAAACTGACGGCTTCGAGAAGCTCACCACCGGTAGCGGTGAAGGCATTGAAGGCTTCGCTGACATCGGTTCGCGTGTCACGCCATCCATGGTAGTCATGGTAATAGACTCGATCGTATTGCATGGGCTCGACGTCGATGAATGAGATCGCACCCATCTCGGGCTCCTGCGTGGCGTGCTTATCGTAATAAGATATCCAGAAGTAACCATCATATCCCCAGCCGCTGCCCCAGCTGTTCTTACACAGCCAGGCGCCGGGCTGCGGTGCCTGAGTCGTCTTGTTGTCATCCCAGCCCACGATAGCGATAGCGTGGTTGGGGTCATAGCTTGAACTCGGCGGCTGGTAATGGTTATATCCCCACCAGAACGACGAGCTGACACACATACAAGTGCCCATCACACCATGTTCCATGACCTTCTGCTTGAGCAGGTCGATGCGCTCGAGGTTCTCACCGGCAGTGTACCATTCGATATGTCGGGCGTAGTAGTAGTGGTAGGTGCTGTCGTACCGGTCCGGGGGATAGTCGAAAGACTGGGCGTCGATATCTCGAACGGCACCTTCTCCGCGAGCCAGATAGGCCGCGGTCACGCGGTAGTCGCCGCCCTCATGTACGACAAGTCCCTGTCCGGTGGGGGGATTCAGATCGTCGTTATTGTGCTCATTGAAACCGTTCCACCAGTCCAGGTGATACTCGGCCAGGTTTGGCTCACCGGACTCGCCGGCTGCGGTCCAGGCGCCGGTCATGAGCATGTTACCCTCCATGGCAGCAAATGCACCATGAGTCCAGCAGGTGCCTCCCTGTTGATCTTTGACTGATGTTACGTAGTTCTGTCCGTTGTAGTTGCGCAGATCGAAGCTGCTGGGCAAATCGGCTGCAAACGCTACCGAGAAAATCCCCAGCAAGACTACGCATCCAATAGCCGTGACGCGCATGATTGTGACTCCTTGGCTGACCTTCTTCATGTGAATAACCGTTCGGGCGGTGATAAACGGGTATTGGCTGTATTGATCGAAGACTACCCCAAATATACGTTTCTGGACCTATTTGTCACGTTTTTTGTGATTCACATCACAAACGAATACGGGTCTGCATTCTCGGCAAATGCAGACCCGTGTGATCTTGTCTTATGTCGTGCCGAATTAATTCTCTACGGACATGGCGGCAGTGATCCACCACCACCGAAAAGGTACGCAACCAGGTACGTTATGTCCGTGATATCGAACCCCCCGTCGGCGTTGATATCGGCCTCCTCCGGGCACGGTGGTGGGTCACACATCCCCCACATCCAGCATACAAATCGGCTCAGGTCGGCCACATTGACCTTGTCATCCGGATCGCCATCAATGTTACCAGTGGTGCCGACACAACAGCCCTCACACGGATTGTTGTCGGTTGGGCAGTTTGTGCCGTCGCCGAGATACTCGCCACCGAGAGCATCGCAGTTGACCGGAGCCCTGACTGAGCACGAATCGCCAAGACAACAGGCGCCGACCACAGTATCAGGGTAGCAGCAGGTGGGTACCGGGAAGATCGGGAAGATGCTTAAACCGTGTTCGAAGTAGAGGTTGTAGATATAGACATCACCACCGTCGATGATGCAGTCACCATTGAGATCGGCCTCATAGAGATTGTCGGGCCAGGCGTACTCACCGTTGAGCACCCGAACGAGATAGACCATATCGGCCACTGTGAGCGGGATACCATCACCGTTGATGTCCGCGGATGCAGAACACTCGTCATAGGTGAGGATTTCGCCTGTCATTGAGCCCTCCTCAGGCTGAGCCTCGAATGGGAATGGCCCAGGACCGTCGTAGAACGTGAACTGCAGGTCAAAGGTCTCACCCGGCTCATCAAGAACCGGGGATGCCCATTGTTTCGGAGACTCAGGTAGCGAAACGACTTGATAGGATCCCGACACAGAAACCCATTGCACGGTGTCTCCGGGGGCAATGGTGACCGTGGCCGGATTGAACGCTCCCTGCGTTACTTCGATAGTATGGACAGTCGCCAAAGCACCGCTGCCGGCCAACAACACAAGGGCGCACGCAAGTAGGGAAAGAATTCGTCCCATAACGCTGATTCCTTGGATCTAGGGTTGTGCCGCGATTAGACTTGAGTCGGTCTGCCACTGATGTACGTGGGCTATCGGAAAGATAGCAATTCGACGTGGTCGCGTCAATTCAATTCCCGCTCATCTTTGTTCGTTTAACAGTATAGACATACGGGTCCACTTGACATGAGGCTTGTGCCTGCGTAGTCTTGCGGATTAAAACCAAGTGGAGTGTACTATGGAATTCAACGGCAAGACATATCGACCTTTTGAGGGGGCCTTCAGTGATCGTGAGTTTGGCGGACGACTGGTAGGGCGAACCATCGCGAAACAGATTCCTCACCGGCAGAGTAAGGTGGTGAGTCTTGATGCCGTGATGGAGGTGATCAATGATGGCGATGTAATCTCCTACCCACATTACTACCGTACAGGAGACTATGGACTCAAGCTCGTTGTCGACAAGCTTCGAGAGACCGGTAAGAAGGACATTATCATCTACGGCAATGCCTTCTTCGACCACGTCGATCCCTGGTTGATTGAGGCACTGCGCGATGGTGTCATCAAGGGCACATATGGCAACGTGTATCGCAAGTTTGGGGCCAACATCATGGCAGGGGAGATGCTACCCTGGCGATCCGTCGGTTTCTCGCACGGCAATCGGGTGCGCAAGATGCAAACGGGCGAGGTGACGGTGACAGTCGCCTTCGGTCCGGTACCTATTGCCGATCAGTGGGGCAATGCCAACGGTCTGTTGGGCAGGCCAGAGCATCTCTGCGGTCCGATTGGGTTGTTCTCCGCCGATGCTGAGTATGCCGAGTACGTTTGCCTCCTGGCGGGCACGGTCAGCGACGATCTGGTGATGCCGACGCCCATATCCATGGAGCAGGTGGATTTCGTCGTGAAGGTTGACGATCCGGGGCTCAATTCAGGAATCGGCTCAGGTACTCTGGA
>WJKG01000225.1 GCA_014729205.1 candidate division GN15 bacterium
AGGAGACAATGTACGATACCAAGGCCAATCCGGCGGGGTTTCCTCCTCAGGCGCTCCGTTTGATTACGCTGGTGGAGTCTGATAGTCTGCGTACGGTTGAGCGAGCGAACATCGAGTTCGGCGAGTTGTATGTGGACCATCCCAAGCTTCTGGACAACAGCGATTGGCGCGCGGTCATCGGCCGAATGGGTGCGCGCTTTACGCTGCGGGCCCAGGAGGCGATTGAGTCGGGAATCGAAGGTCTCGAACAAGCCGGCAACTACTATACGCTGGCCGCCTTCGCTCGACCACAGGATAAAGCTGCCCAACGTATGGCGCAGTTGCTGGAACCGTGGTTGCGCGCAAAACAGAACGAACAACTCAGCACGAATCTGACGAGCCCGCCTCGCAACTCGCAACAGCTTCATGAACAGTTAGAGGATCTTCGGTACTTCCTGTTCGGGGACTCTCTGAGTCATCATTTCGCGCGCGAGTTACTGGTGCCCGAGGTGAAGTCACTGATTCTCCGTTCGGAGGACCTGATGCGCAACATGCAGACGAACCTCTCACTGGCAGACCGATCCCTGCTGGCATATATGGACCTGGTCGAGTTCCCCAATAACGAGGAAGCGGTCTTCGCAGAACCGGACATGGAGTTGATAGCACACAGGTTGGTCGATATAGGTGACTCCGGTCATCGGCTGGAATTGTACTTGGTTCTGCGGACGGCCACAACGGATGACTATACCGTTGCCGTGAGAGCTCAGCTTCCCTCCGATCCGGAATCTACGAGCCCGGATTCTCCACGGCGGGCAATATTCGACTTTTCACCAAGGCCGCCGACATCGCAATGGCAGCCGGGAGAGACTGTAGCAATAGGCCGTATTCTTCCGGTTGCTGAAGTTGCCGACAGCCTGTATTTTGGGCTCTACCGACGCCTCAAGGGTGGTTCACAATGGGGACAGTTGGCGAATACGCAGGACACTTTGACTCTGCTACTGAAGGCTGGTCAGCATAGATAATGGTCAGAGAGACGCTATCCTGGGGATTATAGCTTGTCAAGGTGAACGCGGGGTGATACCCTGTCGAAAACGCTTGTGCGGGAAATGAAATGAAGGTCATCATACCGGTCGCCGGAGCGGGAACGCGTATGCAACCCCACACCTTCTCGGTGGCCAAATCACTCATACCAGTCGCCGACAAACCGGTCCTGGCACATGTGCTCGATCGTGTGGCGCAACTCGATCCGGAGCACATCACGTTTGTGATCGGGCATCTTGGCGAGCAAATTGTTGAATGGGCGGACGAACACTGTCCTATCCCACACTCCTTCGTAGATCAACCAAAGTTGCTTGGGCTGGGCTATGCGACGCTCCTGGGACTGGAGGAGATGGAGTCCGGGCCAGTGGTAGTGATACTTGGGGATACGGTAGTCGAGGGTGATATGCGCCAGTTCGTAGCTACCGGCGACAACGTCGTTGGTGTATGCCAGGTCGACAACCCAACAGACTTCGGTATTGCCGAGCTGAACGAGGGGCGGATTGTGGATCTGTGTGAGAAGCCGGCGCATCCGCGCAGCGATCTGGCATTGATCGGCATTTATGCCTTCAGCGACTTAGACCCGCTTCGAGAGACACTTCGCCGATTGCACATGGAGGGCCGGCGGACCCGGGGCGAGTTCCAGTTGACGGATGCACTGCAGGAGATGATCGCAGCCGGTGAAGTGTTCGTACCTTATCGGTTCGACCACTGGCTTGACTGCGGTCAGCCGGAGGCACTGCTGGAAGCCAACCGCGTGTTGCTGGAAGGTTTGCCGCAGCCGGAGTTATCGGCGGGCGTCAAACTGTCGCATCCGGTATACATCGCCCGGTCGGCGGATGTCACCGATAGCGAGATCGGTCCCTATGCCAGAATTGGAGAGCACTGTGTTGTCCGGAACTGCCGCATAGAGAATTCCATTATATCTGATCAAGTGCGACTCGAAGACTCCACCCTTGAGAATTCGTTGATCGGTTCGGGAGCGCTGGTGCGCCACCAGTCCGGCCAGGTCAATGTGGGCAAGAACGCGGTGCTTGATGGCGACACAAACTAAGGAGTTCGGGATCGGCTGCAACAATGATGGATAGATATAAAGGTAGAAAAGACAAGACCGCCGGACTCGGTATCGTGCCGAGGCGGCCGGTGCCATAAGGGATTCAGGGAGAGAAATTCATGTCCATAGGGAATTTCCTGTTTACATCGGAATCGGTAACCGAAGGTCACCCGGATAAGCTATGTGACCAGATTTCAGACGGGGTGCTCGATGAAGTCATTCGCCAGGATACACACGGGCGGGTGGCATGTGAGACATTTGTGACGGTTGGTCTGGTGATTGTCGGTGGCGAGATAACTACGACGGCGTATGTCGATATCCACAACCTGGTTCGGCGCATAGTCAAGGAGATTGGCTACACTCGGCCGGAGTACGGCTTCGCCTACCAATCATGTGCTATCCTGAACGCCATTGGACCGCAGTCACCCGATATCGCTCAGGGTGTGGATGTGGGCGGTGCCGGTGACCAGGGATTGATGGCCGGATACGCCTGCCGCGAGACCAAAGAGCTGATGCCACTGCCAATTTCACTGGCCCACAGGCTGACACGACGACTGGCGGAAGTGCGCAAGAAGAACATTCTGCCCTACCTCGGGCCCGACGGCAAGAGTCAGGTGACAGTCGAGTACCGAGACTCTGAGCCCTTCCGTGTGGATACGGTTGTGATCTCGACGCAGCACAGCCCGGACATCCTGAACAAGAGTGGCAAGAAAATCACTCGTCAGGCAAAAGATGAGATCATCGACAAGGTCGCGCATGCGGTTGTCCCGCCTGAACTGCTTGATGACAACACCATATTCCATGTCAATCCGACCGGAAAATTCGTGATCGGCGGTCCGCAGTCGGACACGGGGATGACGGGTCGCAAAATCATCGTGGATACCTACGGTGGCATGGCCTCTCATGGTGGTGGGGCATTCAGCGGCAAGGATCCGACCAAGGTTGACCGCTCGGCAAACTACATGGCTCGGTACGTCGCTAAGAACGTGGTCGCCTCTGGTCTGGCGGACAAGTGCACGATCCAGTTGGCCTACGCAATCGGCGTCGACCAACCGGTGTCTTTGATGGTCTTCACCGATCGCAGTGGCAAGGTGCCGGAGACACGTATTCGAGAGCTTATCCTGAAGCACTTTGATCTGACGCCCCAGGGAATAATCCGCCAGTTGGATTTACTTCGGCCGATCTACCAGAAGACGGCCGCCTATGGGCACTTCGGCCGCCATGAGCGGAGCTTCAGTTGGGAGAGAACGGATAAGGCCAAAGCGCTGGCCAAGGATGCATAAACGAAGAAGGAGAACAATGAAGATCAAGTCCGATATAGCCAACGCTCGCCTGGCAAAGGAAGGTAAGCAGCGAATCGAGTGGGCCGAACGGAATATGCCCGTTCTCAGGCTGATTCGCGAGCGGTTCACTAAGGAGAAACCGCTGAAGGGCACTAACCTTGCCTGTTGCCTGCATGTCACAACCGAAACCGCCAACCTGATGCGAACGCTCAAGGCGGGGGGTGCCAATGTAGCTCTCTGTGCGTCGAATCCGCTGTCAACTCAGGATGCCACCG
>WJKG01000226.1 GCA_014729205.1 candidate division GN15 bacterium
CACAACTACCGCTCAACAGGCCCTTCAGAACCCTCCTCACCACCCCGCGAACCGGTCCCCGCTTTACCATCCTCATCGACTCCGCCCACCGTTCGCCGATATACCCGCAAATCGATCCCCGTTGGATACGCGAACGACTTCTGCATCTGGTAATCCTCCAGGAACGATGCGCTGTCGATAAACCCACTGGTAGCACTCCCCCTGGCTGCCACCACCCACTCCGGTTCAAAATCACGGATCACCCCGTAGTAGTCACCCGCCCGATTATACGGTACAACCTCAGGCGAAATCAGCCCATCGCGGTCAATCAGCTCCATTCCCGAATAGTACCCGATATAACCGATATCCTCAGACGCCACCACTTCCCCCTCCTCAGCATGCGCCCGCAGGTAGTACCCCACCGATTGATGTACCTGCTCCAGCAACTCCTGGTACTGGCTGTAGTACCTCAGCGGCATGATATTACCCAGTCCCAGCGCCAGCGTAAGCACCACCAGGGCCGCCTTCGAGGCTACCTCCGCACGCCCGCGCGACCAGGCCAGTCGTTCGGACAACCACGGGAAACACGCCCCCACCAGAACCGCGTAAACCGGGTAGATCGGTACGATATACCACAGGAAGATATGCGACTGATTGAACGAGTAGAATGCAATCATCCCGAGAATCCATGCCACCGCCAGCCGCCCAAAGTTCTGCTTCTTGAAGAGCCACCAGGTCCCGGGAATGGCCAGTGCAAGCATCACCCATCCAAACGGATTATGCAACCCCAGCAGGAAACTCAGGTTCTGAAGCGGCCCCTCGGTTCCATAGTGGCTATACAGGGCCAGCTTCGCCGCCACCGAATTCGGCACCGGCGAACCAAAATACTGCCATGCGAAAAGCACCCAGGGGCCCATCAGGGTAATTGGGATCACGATCAGCCGGATCAGCGTGCGTGGCTTGCGGGCCACCCACCAGATAAACAGCAATCCCAGCAGCCACAGCCCCTCGGGCCGTGTGACCGATGCCAGGGTGGCCGCCGCCATCGCGTAGAAGTGCAATCCGCGATGATGGTAGTAGATCCCGGCAGTCACCAGTAGCGTAAACAGCGCTGTCTCCATGCCACCGGTTTCCATCGGCAGGCTGCGCGGAAAGAGGGCAAACAGCAGCACCGGCACCCAGCACCAGAGTGTAAACCTGAGCGACTGCGCGAAGCGCAGCACTACAATCGCGGTCAATCCCGAGCACAACAGCGACACCCCCAGGGAAGCCTTGTACACCGAGATCCCCGCCGTTGCAAACAGCGACAGTATCAACGTGAACAGTGGTGTCGTTGTCCCCAGCACCCGTTCGCCAAGGTTGTATACGAAACCATGCCCCAACGCGATGTTTTCAGCATAGCGGAAGGTTATAAAGGCATCATCGATGACAAACCCCGTGCTGTAGTGAAACAGGATACGAGCTGTCACGGCCAGGAAGAAGGCCACCGCCATCTGTCGTTGATCGCGTGTCATCGACTGAATATAGATCGTGAGGAATCAGCCTGTCAACGAACCGCCAGTGTTGTTTTGGGATTACTGCTGCGACGGTTTCTGAATCGTATCCTTGTACGGAAGGTGCATTCCCTGTGACTTCTCCTTGAAGTACTTGCGCGTATAACCGGCAATAACGCCAGAAAGCGCCAGAAGCGCCACCAGGTTGGGAACTGCCATCAGACCGTTCGCTATGTCGGCAAACGTCCACGCAGCCTTCAAATCTACCCGGGCACCAATCAACGTAAAGACTAGATACACCCACAAATACGGTTTCTTCGCGCCCGACCCAAACAGGTACTCAATCCCCTTCTCACCGTAGTAGGACCATGTCAACACCGTCGTATAGGCAAACAGGAGGATACCGACTACCACCATCCACCGACCGTACAGGGGAAGGGCGTCATTGAAAGCCGCCATCGTCATCGGCGCCCCGTTCAGTCCACTGTCCCATTTGCCTGCAATCAGGATAACCAGCGCGGTCATGGTGCAGATCAGGATCGTATCAATAAATGGTCCCAGCATTGCCACCAGACCCTCGCGCACCGGCTGCTCCACCTTGGCCGTGGAGTGGGCCATCGGCGCCGAGCCGAGCCCCGACTCGTTCGAAAACAGACCACGCTTCAACCCCCACGATATGGTCAGCCACACCGTTGCCCCCGCAAACCCTCCGGTAGCCGCTGTCGGATTGAAGGCATGATGGAAGATCATACCCAGCGAAGGACCGATCTTCTCCAGGTTCATCAAGAGAACAACCATTGCCGTCAGCACATACAGCGCCGACATGAACGGGACCAGGTACGAGGCCACCTGCCCGATGCGCTTGATCCCGCCCAGGATGACAATCCCCACCGCCACGGATATCACAATGCCGATGATCCAGCGCCACAACCCCTCGTCACCACCGGTTACCTCGAAAGCATCGACAATCGAATGAGCCACCGTGTTGGATTGCACCATATTGCCAATGCCGAAGGCTGCCACCGCCGTACACAGGGCGAACATGTAAGCCAGGGGACGGGCATAGCGGGGGAGACCCATCTCGATGAAATACATCGGGCCGCCACGCACATTACCGTCCTTTTCAATCTTGCGATGGGTGATAGCAAGAGTGCACGAGGTATACTTGATCGCCATCCCAAAAAACGCTGAAACCCACATCCAGAAGATCGCGCCGGGGCCCCCGAAGTACAGGGCAGTGGCTACACCGCCAATATTGCCGATACCGATAGTAGCGGATAATGCCGCCGATAGAGCTTGAAAATGGGTCAGCTGGCCTTTGTGAGCCGGATCGTCATAACGACCCGTCATGATGCCGAACCCGTGGGAGAAGCCGCGAAGTTGGATAAAAACAAGGCGCAGAGTCAAAAAGACACCGGTGCCCAGCAGAAGGATTACCAGTGGCAATCCCCACACCCAACCGGAGATTGTGCTGAGAACTTCGTTGATAGATTCCAACATGCTGTGATAACAAATAGTCCGCCCGGAAATTAGGGGCAAGTTAAAAAACGCACAGTCTGCGCCGTAACCGAAAGCAGACAAACCGCTTGACGCATTTGGCGGAGGCCGGTATTTTGAGACCAATAGTACTAATCAAAACTACAACAGCCAAAGCCAATAGCCTCATAAAGCTAACCGACTGGTTACCCGGCCGTTCTGCAACACACCAAGCCGACCCACAACCGACGGACGGTGGAAAGCAGACCATGACACGAAAGAGGGAGTAGAACATATGCCGTTGCGCAATGGTATCATCGGACCACTGTCCGTAATCATCGTGACCATCTTCATTCTCGCACTACCGGCTGCCGCCACCGATCTCAGCCTCGACCAGGTTATCGGTCAGGCTGGCACCGATTCCATCGCAGCCGAACGAGAAGTGCAATTCGTCATCAGACTGACCAACTCCCTCGATGGTCCCATCAACGGCTTCTCTCATGGCTTTCAGTTGTCCTCCCAGCAGGCGATCACGTGGGAGCCGCTCACCGTTGACACTATCCCGCGAGGCTGGGAGTCGTGGTTCACTTTTATCTTTGGAACCGTCTATCAATCGGTCGACGGCAGCAATGCCGATACCGTCGCGATCTACGGGTCTGATTTCGGCGAGTCCGGAATACCGACCACTTTCGACGGGCAGGTCTGGCGCATCCACACCGCCTTTCCCGCCAGCGCTGTTGGCACCGAGGTTTGCCTGGATTCCTGCTACTACCCCCCAGGCGGTCAGTGGCTGTGGACAACAGATGCCGGCAACCAGGAGTACGTCCCCTCCTGGAGCGGACCCCACTGCTTCACCATCGTCGATGTACCCAATGTCGCCCCCGGCATAACCAATACACCGGATTCCATCATCGGTAATCACTGCAA
>WJKG01000227.1 GCA_014729205.1 candidate division GN15 bacterium
CACCAGGGACAACCGAGATCGTTGGGTGGCTGTCTCGTGGCAGCCGATATATGATGAGGCCGGCGAATACCTCGGTACTCGCTCCAGCATGCGTAATATCACTAAACGCAAGGTCGCTGAACGACGAATAAAAGCGGCCAATGACGCCCTGCGTAATCTCATCAACTCCGCACCGGAATCGGCAGCGCTGGTGGACCGCGATGGGTGCTTTGTCGCCATCAACGAGACACTCGGGAATCTGATCGGAAAGCCTCGTGAAGAGATAATCGGCAAATCGATTCTGAAACTGCTCCCGAAGAGTATCGCTCATGATCGATTCAAGAAGGGACTGAAGGTACTGGAAACCGGGAAGCCGCTGCGCTATGACGGCTCCCTGGCAGGCAGATCAATGGACGTCCATTTCAAGCCGATCCACGACGAAGACGGCCACGTGCGGCAAATCGCCGTTTTTGCACGCGATGTTACCGAAGAGCAGCGGATCAACCGCGAGCTCAAGGAAATCCAGGTCAATCTGAAGGCACGTGTTCGGGAGCGTACTCGTGAGTTGGCGGACGCCAACCGGGCCCTGATGGAGGAGAGACACCTGCTACAAGCCAAAAATGCCGCGTTGCAGGAAATTTTCAAGCAGATAGAACAGAGTAAGACCGAGCTATCGGCACGTATCAAGAAGAACATACATCGCGCCGCATTACCGGTACTCGAACGAATTCGACATCATACCAGCGAGACCGGCAATCGACACCTGTCGCTGTTGACAGATATCCTGGCGGACATAGCATCGCCACTCGTGGATGGTCTTGATGCCGCGACCGAGCGGCTAACACCGCGCGAAATGGAGATCTGTACCATGGTCCGCAACGGGTTCTCATGCAAGCAAATCGCTGAATCGCTCGGCGTTTCCCTGCAGACCATTTTGAAACAGCGCGCCAGGATCCGTCGAAAGCTGGGTCTCACGAATCAAAAGGTGAACCTCGCCTCACACCTCACCTCACTGGAGCGCAAACGGTTAGGCCAAAAACCAGACCGCCGGAACCCCCATACGCGTATGTAGGCATATAGCCCTTTGCATACCATACATCGTCCATATCTTACCCACTTGTGAGCCTCGCCTCTTCACCCGAAATACAGACAAAACGCACGATCTTTAAGTCGGTAGCTTGTGTGTGCCTCGCCTGTGTCAAGGCGCCCGATTGGCACAGCTAACTCATCTTGCACCGACGATGTCGGAAATCAGATTCGCGCTGGAATCTGGAGCGTCCCACATTGCTCGTTTGTCGCCAGAATTACTAGCGCATTAACATGCAAGTTGTCTTCAGAGGAGATACCGGGAACCAAGATCGAACAGCGGTAATAATCGCTGGATGTAGCCAAGTAATGTATACCGAACTCATAGACCGCCATTACCAAAATGCAAGACATAGACAATGAGAAGAGGAGGGAGCAGATGAAGATCCTCAAGGCTCTGACAATCATCGGTTGTATCCTGGCTGTTGCTTCACTGGCGTTTGCCGGCAACACGGTCAAGATCGGTCTCAACTACCCCAAAACCGGCCCCTATCATGTACAGGGTCTGGACCAGTTTCGTGCCGCTGAATTAGCGGTTGAAGAAATCAATGCCTCCGGTGGCATTATGGGCAAGCCAGTCGAGATCGTCTGGCGTGATTCTCAGTCCAAGCCTGATGTATCCAAAGCCAACGCCACTGACCTTATCGACAACGAAGGGTGCAAGATGCTGTTCGGCGGATCCTCCAGTGGTGTCGCCATCGCTGTAGGTGAACTGTGCCAGCAGAAGGGCGTTCCATTCTTCGGTACCCTGACTTATTCAACCGCTACCACTGGCGTCAAGGGACATCGGTATATGTTCCGCGAATGCTACGATGCCTATATGGCGGCCAGTGTTCTTGCTGACTACTTGAAGAAGAACTTCGCCGGCAAGAAGTACATGTATATCACCGCCGACTATACGTGGGGGTGGACGACGGAATCATCGCTTCGGACATCGACCAACACGACCGATGAGAGCACGCACAAAGGAGTAAAGACCCCTCTGGGCACCAAGGACTTCAACAAGCAGCTGGCGCTGGCCAAGATGGTCAAGCCGGACGTATTAGTGCTGGTGCTGTTTGGCGAGGACATGGTCAACGCCGTCCGTCAGGCTACGACCATGGGTATCAAGAACACCTGCCAGATCGTCGTACCCAATCTGACTCTTGGCATGGCCGAGGGTGGCGGTCCGAAGGTGATGGAAGGTGTAGTAGGTTCGTTGCCGTGGTGCTGGCAGATTCCTTACCAGTTCGGGTACGATCGCGGCAAGCAATTCGTCGAGAGCTTTGCCTCCAAGTACAGTCGCTATCCGTCCACCTCCGGTGCCTCTGCATACACCATCGTGTATGAATACAAAGATGCCGTCGAGCGGGCCGGTTCATTCGATCCGGCCGAGGTAGTGGCTGCGCTCGAAGGTCACTCGTACACGTTCCTGAAGGACAAGCAGACCTGGCGTGACTTCGATCACCAGTCCGTCCAGACAGTGTACGCGGTCCAGTGCAAGCCGCAGGCGGAAGTTATGAAAGACAAGTTCAAGCTCGATTACTTCAACATTCTCTACAGTCTCCACGGCGACAAGGCCGTTATCAGCAAGGCTGACTGGCAGGCAGCGCGCACGCAGGCGAATCTGCCCGGATCGCTGGAGCCGCTGGACGAGATGGTATCGAAGTAATCATCCCTAACCTGGCACACGACAGCTGGCAGACCGGAGCAATCCGGTCTGTCAGCTAAGCACAGTGTGTATGCATGCGCCGATAACGGCGATCGAGATGAAAGGAAAGGTGTAGCACGACATGATCACCTGGAATATAAAAAACCAGATTCTTGGCGCCGGTGTCACGAGTCTTCTGGTGATAGTGGGGGTGATCGCCTATTTCTATAGTTTCACCAAAGGGGAGTTCACGAGAAGCAGCGAAAACCTCATTGCCATTACCAATCAGCAGCATGCTGAGGCACTCGGTCGCGTCTTCTCCGATCAGCAGGCGGTGTTCGGCGAATGGTCAAAGGAGGATGTGTTTGGATTGGCCATTGAATTCAATACCACGACCGAACTGGGGGAACAGTTCGCGCAGTGGACCGAAGGTGATGACCTGTTCAATCTACTGGCCCTCGTGGATAGTCACGGCAACGTGCTGGAGGCACACGCCACAGGGTCAATCAACTCGGTTGCCGGACTTGCCGGTGGCCAGCTGGCAGACTTCGATCTTCTGCAGCAGACGCACAGTCCATCGGTCACTCATATTCGATCGAGGGTCCTTGACCAGCTGGGTGCATCAAACAGCCAGACGCTGGTCTTCGTGTACCCTTCACGCAACTCAAGTGACCAGGTCAACGGAGCCTTCGTCGCCTATACCAATTGGAGCAGGGTTCTTACAGTACTCGAAGGCGCTTCCACTGCGGCTCGAGGGCATGGCTATGCCAATCCTGCCGTCGTGTTCGGCGCCGGTGACGAAACAACACGTACCGTGGTAGCCGACACCAAGACGGAGTTGAACACCATCGATTTCACGAAACTGAGCGTCAATCCACGCCAGCCGGTTGTCATGACAGACCTGACACAGGGCAACTGCTTTGTCGGGAACCACGCTGTGACTGTACCGGAGTTCGGTGACAGCAAACGCTCACAGAGCGAGTACGGGCTGTATCTGGTCGTTCCCGAGAATGCCGTGATGGCCGGACTCAATGAGCAACTCGTGTGGATTCTGGTGATCGGCATCTTTGGTACCGTAATTGTCATGGTTATCAGCTACTGGGTGGCTCGCCGTATCTCTCGTCGGGTGAGCCGCGTTGGTGAACTCGCCGAGGCAATGGCCAACGGTGACATCGACCACACGGTTGATGTATCCGGCAACGACGAGGTGGGGAAGCTGGCCGTAAGCTTCACACGATTGAGCGAGTATCTGCGCGAACTGGCTGTCAACGCCAAACGCATTGCCGAGCGCGATGTAACCGTGGTAACCGAACCAAAGTCCGAAAAGGACGTCTTGGGCAAGTCATTCGCCACTATGACGGCGAATCTGCGGACTATAGTCAATCAGTTGGCCGACAGTGCCGAGAAGCTTGTCGATGCTGCCTCGTTGATCAATACTAACTCCGAAGATATCTCACGGGGAGTCCAAGATCAATCCACCCAGGTAGCCCAGGTTTCTTCGGCCATTGAGCAGATCACCGTTACGATACACCAGTCGGCTCGCAATGCCAATGATGCCAGTGATGCGTCGAAGATCGCATCGGAGACGGCGACAACTGGTGGCAGCATTGTCACCGAGACGATCTCGGGTATGCAGCGCATTGCCGATGTCGTTCGCGACTCTTCGAAGTCGATTGCCGACTTGGCCCGTTCAGCCGATCAGATCGGCGAGATCAGCAGTGTGATCGATGATATCGCCGACCAGACAAACCTGCTGGCGCTTAATGCCGCGATCGAAGCCGCACGCGCAGGTGAGCAGGGCAGAGGTTTTGCAGTCGTTGCCGACGAAGTGCGCAAGCTGGCCGAACGCACCGGCAAGGCGACCGGGCAGATCAGCTCGATGATCAAAGAGATTCAGCAGCAGACCGAAGGCGCCGTGCACTCAATGGAGGCCGGGGTTCAGGAAGTGGACAAAGGGCGAGAACTGGTCGATCGAGCAGGCAGCAGCCTCTCAGAGATTGAGCAGAAGTCCCAGCACGTGCTGGACATGATCCAGCAGATCGCTACTGCTTCGGAACAACAATCTGCTGCCGCCAACGAGGTGTCTTCGAATGTGGAGGAGATTTCGAAGGTAACCGATAATACCGCCACTGGGGCTCGTCAGTCAGCCGAAGCTGCTGCTGAACTCTCCAAGCAGGCGGAGGAACTCAATGCGATTGTAGCTGATTTCAGACGATAATGTCCTCGCGGCTCAATGCCGCAGCCTCACAGTACGGTGTGAGAGCATCGTTTTCAAGCGCCCCCTGATCGATGTTGGGCAGCAGAACTGATACCATACAGATCCTGCTGCCCACATCTGTTTCTATCGATATACTACTGGATAGTCGAACCCACTATGTGGAACAACAGAACTCCACATCGTGTTTGATCGTCCCAAGGGCGATACTGACTGTCAACCCGCCACCGAACGCAGACCACAAGAAGCGCTTGCCCTTTGTAAACTTGTCCGAATTGAGCGCTACCGCCAGGGGGATTGTGGCCGAAGTGGTGTTGCCGAACTGGCCGCTGGCGTCAAGCACCTCTCCTTTGAAGCCTCGCTTTGTCCACTGGTTGATGATTCCCTGATTGAGTACGAGGTTAGCCTCGTGCAGACTGGCCAGATCGATATCGTTCATGCTCCAGCCTGCCTTCTCAAGGGCAGCGTCAGCACCCGGACCACCCACCATAGGTACGATCAGCTCCTTGACCATGGCGCCGTCCATAGTCAGCTTATTCTGATAGCTTGTGATGTCCGATGCGAACCTCACCGGAACTTTCGAACCGCCCTTGGGAGTAACGATGATGCTGGCATCGCGGCCGCTGGCCCATCCCCAGAATTGCTCGGGGCCGAACCAGTCCTCCTCGGAAGGAACAGCCGTCACCCAGGTGGCCGTGCCGGCATCG
>WJKG01000022.1 GCA_014729205.1 candidate division GN15 bacterium
CACTGAGCAAGGTCAGGCCGGTGGCGATGTCCTGCTGAACCTCTTCCACCGATGGGCCATAGTGGACCGAGCAGGATGCTTCACCGTTATAGCGGTTGTTCATGACGGTGAGCAGATTAGTCTTGGTTGTGGTGCTTCCCTTGCTGACGGCGAAGGCCTTCTTGAGCGGCAGGGTGATCTTGAAGCTGTCATAGTTGATCATAGTACCCTCCTGGTCGTACGGTATGATCGGTCCAGATCCTCACGGTAGTCGGGCTGTCCCGGTACCAGGGAATTGATCCTTACGCCGCCCCCGCCCACCGAGGCATGAATCAGGGCGGTTGGACCGATTGCAAAACCTATATGTCTATCAAAGAAAACCAGGTCTCCAGTCTTTGTACGTTCACGCGGCACGTTTTGTCCGATCTTAATCTGGTCGCGCGTGTCGCGAGGCATGTCCATTCCGAATCGCGTAAGGATGCTCTGTACCATTCCTGAACAGTCAAAGCCGGCCGGCGTCAAGCCACCCCAGAGGTAAGGCACCCCCAGGAAGCGTTTCGCCTCGCGGACCACTCGGCTTCCGGTGACCCGTGTATTGCTATTAATCGGTGCCAAATGGGCCTTCTTGACAAACATTGCGGGCAAACCGGGTAACTCTATACGGTAATGCACCTTGTCGGCACTTCGGGCTCCCAGGCGAGTGCCGTAATATAGAAAATGTGGTGATTGAGTAAGTTGACTGTCAAGAGCCCCCAGAAGCGGGGCTTGCTGGCTCCGGACGACAAATCGCTGCGCCGATAAGTAGTCGTTTGCCCGGGCCACACCTAAGGGCAGCAGAAAGCACTCGTCGACCCACCCCGGGTAGCTATCGTGCGATTTGACGATGCGAACAAACCCTTTCCGCCTGGTGCCGGTGCTGACGGCCTCGCCAAACAGACACTGGTTGACTCTCTCGCTGAAGCGGTCTGGTTTAGCATACATATCCAGGACATTTGTGGTCACAACAGCAGCTTTCATACAGTGACAGTCTATCCGGCGACGATTCGTGGTGCAACAAAAAAGGGCCCCCAAGGGGCCCTTCTCAACGCAGTCGATCTTGATTAGCTATGCTTTGGCACGCACCTCGGCAAGGATCTTCTCGATCCGACGCAGCGCTTCCTGAATGTTCTCGATCGAGTTGGCATAGGAAAACCGGATATACCCCTCACCATGCTTACCGAACGCGGTTCCCGGCAAACCAGCAACTCCCGCCTTGTACAGAAGGAGGTCAAATACCTCCTGTGAGGTCATGCCGAGCTCTTTGACGTTTGGGAAGACATAGAAGGCGCCCTGCGGTTTGAGGCAACTGATACCATCAATCTTATTGAGACCGTCGACAATGACATCGCGGCGTTTGCGGAACTCCTCCACCATGATATTCACCTCATCCATGGGCCCCACAAAGGCCTCCATCATGGCTACCTGCACCATACTCGCCGGGCAGGAGAAGTTGTTCACCGCCAAAGTAGAAAGATAGTCGGCCAACTGTCGGGGCATGACACCATAGCCCATGCGCCAGCCGGTCATAGCATAGGTCTTGGACATACCGTCCATGAGAATGGTGCGCTTCATCGCTCCTGGAACAGAGCCGATGGAGACAAACTCCCCATCGTACACAAGGCCAGAGTAGATCTCGTCGGTAAGGATCCACAGGTCGTTTTCCTCAGCGACCTCATAGATTGCCTCCATGTCTGAGCGGGTCAGTACGCCACCGGTGGGATTCTCCGGCGAGTTGAGGATAATCATCTTCGTCCTGGGCGTTACCAGAGACCGAAGCTCATTGACGTCGAAGCGGAAGTCGTTTTCCTCTCGAAGTGGCACTGGCACCGGCTTGGCCCCGACAAAGTTCACGACCGACTCATATGTCGGATAACCAGGGTTCGGACAGATGACTTCATCGCCGGCGTTGATACACCCCATAATGGCACCGAAGATGACCGGCTTGACCCCGGGCATAATCACGACATCCTCGGCCGCGGTCTCGATTCCACGCGTGCGTTTGATGTGCTCGGCAACGGCAGCCCGCGCCTCGATAGTACCGCCGGAAGGACTGTAATGCGTATGCCCGTCGCGGATAGCTTTGATAGCCGCCTCGGATATATTCCCGGGTGTATCGAAATCAGGCTCGCCGATTTGCAGGTGTATGATCGACTTCCCCTCGGCCTCCATTCGCCGACACTCGGCCAGGACCGCGAAGGCACCTTCAGCTTTCAGTCGAGTGATTCTATCACTGTATTGCATGGAACCAATGCTCCTTACTCTATACTGATAACAGGTATTTTGCTCGTTGCGCAATATGTTCGGCCGCGACACCAAACCGCTTAATCAATTGCCACGGTTGGCCAGATTCACCGAACCGATCCTGAACGCCAATCATGGCAAATGGCAGCCGCTTGCCATTAAGCTCATTGGCGGTGCATACAATTCCCGCTACCCGATTACCCAAACCACCCACCTGGTGCTCTTCGGCGGTGATCATGGCCTTGGTTTCGGAGGCAGCGCGTACGATGGCTGACACGTCCATCGGCTTGACGGTGTGCATGTTTATGACGCGAGTTTCGATGCCGAATTCGCGCTTCAGGATCCAGGCAGCGCGGCATGCCTCGGCTGTCTCAGGACCGCAACTGATGATGGTCAGGTCCTCGTCTTCGCTGGTGTAGTCCTCAGCACTGAATATCTCGACCGCATCGACGAAGTGAGCCTTCGGTTCGCGTAGGCGATAGACCGCGGCCTTGCCGAACTCAAACGGCGTATCTTCCCTGGTGATAACGGGCGTAGCCTCACGAGCAAAGCGGAGATACTTGGGGCCGGTGATATCGAATAGCAACGACCTTACGGCCTTCTCGGTCTCGATTGAGTCACACGGTACTACCATGTTCATATTGGGCAGACCGGCAATCTGGAACATCGACTCCAGTTCCTGGTGAGTAGCGCCATCGGGCCCAACTGAAATGCCACCATGAGCACCCACAATCAAGACATTGTAGTTGGCGTAGCACACCGACACCCGCAATTGGTCAAGGTTGCGTGCTGAGGAAAAGACACCATATGTGCCGAAAACCGGGATCTTCCCTTCCTTGGCCAGACCGGCAGCAACGGTCGTGGCGCCCTGTTCGGCCACGCCTACAGAAATGAAACGATCCTTGCGCTCGGGGTGGTTCTTATAGAATCCGGAGATAGTGATAGAGTCCGATATGTCAGCACCAATACAGACAATGCGCTCGTCATCCCCGTGCTTCTCCAGGGCTCGTCCCAGTCCCTTGCGGGTCGGGTCCATCTTTACCTGCATCTCATTCTGGTGATTCCACCAGTAGTCTTTCGAAAAACCGGGAAGCTCTGAGTCAAGTCTGGCATTGACCTGCTCCTGATGGGCTTGCCCATAAGCGAGGAGCTTATCAACATCGAACGTCTCACGCAACTGCAATTCGCCAAGAGCCTTGTCGAGTTCCTCTCGATTGGGCGGCTTGCCGTGCCAACCGACCACGTCCTGCATGAACGAGACGCCGCGCCCCTTATTGGTGTGACAAATGAGGATGACAGGTTTGCCGGTGTCATTGTGATTGCGGGCCCAGTTGAGCTGCTCGACCAGCATTTCCATGTTGTGTCCGTCGACCTCAATCACGTGCCAGCCAAACGACTGGTACTTCCATGCGATCGACTCGATACTCATGACCTGTTCGACCTCACCGTCGATCTGCAGACGGTTTTGATCGAAGATCTGGATGAGATTGTCCAGGTGGTAGTGATTGGCGCACATGGCCGCCTCCCAGATGGAGCCCTCTTGCTGTTCTCCGTCGGAGGTGATGGCAAAGACGCGATAGTCCTTCCTGTCCTGCCTGGCGGCCAGGGCGACACCGACCGCAACCGAGATCCCCTGTCCCAACGATCCCGATGAAATCTCCACGCCCGGTAGATCCAGGTGATGTGGATGGCCCTGCAGTGGCGAATCCAGCATACGAAGCTTCATCAGTTCGCGTTCCGGGAAGTAGCCGCTAACGGCCAAAGACGTATACAACGCCGGCGCTTTGTGACCCGCCGACCAGATTATCCTGTCGCGCTCGGGCCAATGCGGTTGGTCTGGGCTGTGACGAGCCACTTTCAAATACAGGGCGGCACAGATGTCCATAACGCCGAGCGTCCCTCCGGAATGCCCCGACGCCGCCGAGCAGAGAGCAATTTCGTTGAGACCTCGCATATAGCGGGCCTTCTCAATCAGCTCATGGATGGAATAATCGCGGATCGACTGATTGGTGGCGGTATCTACAAGCGGCATGACCTCTACCCTACTCTCGACATTACGCAGGTGACTGTCAGAGCCTATATAAGCGAAATAACGCCTTACCTGTCAATTCTTTTCAGGATTTCACGCCGCCAGATACGCTCCAGTTTCCGGCGCAAACGTTCCTCCGACGAGTTGTTCAGCACCATCCGATCGGCGCATTCACGGTAGGCAGCGAAAGGCAGCTGGGCCTTTTGGCGAGCGCGCGCATCCTTTGGATCGACACCTCGTGCGACCAGTCGCTCGTGTCGGAGCTTGGCCGAGGCATGCACCAGCAGCACGAAATTCAGCGTGCTGCACATGCCCCAGTTGGGAATCAGGGCAGCATCAACAATCACTACTCGGTTCTTCTCAGCCTGTTTCTTCATGCGCCGATCGAGCTCCCGCAGCAGGTATGGGTGCACCAGTTGATTGAGCTTGTCACGGTGCGCGCTGTCGGCAAAAGCCCGGTTGGCGAGCTTCTGGCGATCCAATTCTCCGGGTGCAATGAGGATATCGGCCCCGAAGGTCTTCGCCAATCGTGTCAGCAATGCCTTGCTGTGCTCCACAACATACCGACCGACCTCATCGGCACTGATGACAGGTCCACCCAACTCACCCAGGATCCGGGCCGCAGTCGATTTGCCGGATCCTATCTGTCCCGTGACACCCACAAACATAGCCCTTACTTCGCCTCCAGCCAGTTCGGGCCCACCCCCATGTCGACCACGATTGGCACATCGAGGGCGATTGCCCTCTCCATACCCGAGCGGACAATTCCCTTGAGCTTTTCGATCTCGTCGTGATGGGCATCAAACACCAACTCATCATGCACCTGTAACAGCATCTTTGATTTCATGCCGACTGTCTTTTTGTGCACTTTGATCATGGCTTTCTTGATCATATCTGCAGCCGTGCCCTGAATCGGTGTGTTGATGGCGACACGTTCCGCAAACTGGCGAACATTGCGGTTCTTGTCGTTGATCTGAGGCAGCAGCCTCCGACGGTTCAGCAACGTCGTCACATAACCCATGCTGCGAGCGGACTCGATCGTGTTGTCGATATAGGCCTTGATGCCCGGATAGCGCTGGAAGTACGTTTCGATGAACTGCTTGGCTTCCTGAACATCGAGGTCAGTTTGCTGCGACAGACCATAGGCCGATACGCCATATATGATTGCGAAATTGGCCGTCTTGGCGGCTCGTCGCATTCCGGGATCGACATCGTCAATGCCCACCCCATACACCTCAGCAGCCGTGCGGGAATGAACGTCCTCCTGGTTCTTGAAGGCGCCTATCAGCCCCTCATCCTGACTGATGTGAGCCAGAATTCGCAGTTCCACCTGTGAATAATCGGCGACCAGCAGCGAATAGTTCTTGTCGCGGGGGACAAACGCTCGACGAATCTCCCGCCCTTCCTCGGTACGCACAGGAATGTTCTGCAGGTTGGGATCCGTGGAGGACAGTCGTCCGGTGGCTGCTATGGTCTGGTTGAACGAGGTGTGGACACGTCCGGTGTTCGGATTAATCAGCCGTGGAATGGCATCGATATACGTGTTCTTCAACTTGGTCAGTTGTCTGTAGTCAAGAATCATGCGGG
Organism: candidate division GN15 bacterium; assembly: GCA_014729205.1. Lineage (GTDB taxonomy): Bacteria > Zixibacteria > MSB-5A5 > GN15 > FEB-12 > WJKG01. Next base: position 5,876 of record WJKG01000022.1, read on the forward strand.
GGAATTCATGCACCTCGGCCAATTCCTCCAGCACTCGCACGTCAGTGGAGTAACCGGTCTTCTTGGCGGTCTTCCCCAATGTCGGCAGTTGCAGCTTCTCGAACAAGATGTGGCTGAGTTGCTGAGTTGAGTTGATGTTGAACTCGCCACCGGCAATGTCATATATCTGCTTCTTGACCGCAATGAGCTTCTCGTCCATCTGCCGGGAGAGACCACTCAGCAAGTCAGTATCGACTTGGATACCCTCCTGCTCCATATCCGCCAGTACCTTGACCAGAGGAAGCTCCACGTTGTAGTACAGATTGTTCATGTCGAGGCGATCGATCTGTGGCGCCAGAACACCCCTGAGACGGTACGTGAAATCGGCATCCTCGGCGGCATAGATAGTCGCTTTGTTCACGGGCACGACCGCAAAAGAAAGCTGCTTCTTGCCCTTACCAATCAGATCGGTTATCGGGATCATCTTGTGGTCGAAGTGCTTCATGGAAAGAAAGTCCAAGGAGAACTGGCGCTCGGAGGGATTCACAACATAGGCAGCAAGCATCGTGTCGAACCCGACCGGTTCGATCTCGATCCCCATGCGCCTGAGCACCAGCAGGTCGTACTTGATATTCTGGCCAATCTTCTGGACCTCGGGATTCTCAAGCAGTGTCTTCAGAACTGCGATTGCCCCATCGAACGGCAGATTGGCATCTTCATCTTCGTGGGCGAGCGGAACATACCAGCCTGTCGACGCCTTCTCGGACAGGGACACGCCTACAAGCTCTGCACTATGCGGGTCGAGGCTGCTGGTTTCGGTGTCGACCGCGATCTCCTTGCACGTGGAAAGCTGTTTGACGAGGGATTCAAGCTCCCCCAACGACTGCACCGTGCGATAATCCAGCTTTTCCTTCTTGCCGGGCGCTTCCGGTATGCTTTCCCCCACTTCGGCGGGCATGAGTTCTTTGAGTAAGCGGTTGAATTCGAGCTCCAGGAACAGTTTTTTTACCGCCTCGTAGTCCACCTCGGCTCGCTTGAGCTGTTGCAGGTCACACTCGATAGGTGCATCGGTGACAATCGTAACCAGTTCTTTCGACAACCTCGCCAACTCGGTGTTGTCGGCGACTTTGGCCCGTACACCTTTGGCCTTAATCTGGTCATAGTCCTTCAGGACATCCTCGAGTGAGCCGAACTGATCGAGCAGCTTGTCGGCCGTCTTGGGCCCGATTCCCGGTACGCCGGGGATGTTATCCGATGAGTCACCCATGAGTGCAAGCTTGTCGATGACCTGCTCGGGGTACACGCCAAACCTCTCTTTCACTTCCTCGCGGCCCATCAGTTCCACACCCGGTTTGGGGCCTGACTTGGGGTAGTAGATGCGGACATGATCCGTAACCAACTGGAAGAAATCCTTGTCGCCGGTTACGCACCAGACCTGCATGCCGGCTTTCTCTCCCATCCGCGCCAGGGTACCAATCACATCATCTGCCTCATAACCCGGTAACTCCAGACGCGGTATATTGAGAGCGTCAACCACCTGTGCAATGCGCGGAAGTTGGTCCACCAGATCCTCAGGCATCTTGGCTCGCGTGGATTTGTAGTCTTCGTAGCGCTCGTGGCGAAAGGTAGGTTGCGGCGTGTCGAAAACTATAGCGATGTAGTCGGGATCCTCCTCGTTCAACAACTTCAGTAGCGAGTTCGCGAACCCGAACGCAGCCGAAGTATTTTCGCCCTTACTGTTGATCAACGGGTTGCGGATAAAAGCGAAATAGGCACGATACACCAGGGCTGAGCCATCGATCAAGTACAGCCGCTTGTCCCCATCCCCTTTTGTCATCGGTATAGTCCGTGCTTGTCGATGTACTCCAGCACGCGCCCTGGAATGACAGACCTGACCATGGGATCATCGGTGCCGTTTCGTAAGCGGGTCCGCAGAGTTGAGGAGGAGACATCAACAATCTCCGTACTGACCATTACGAAGCGATCCTCAGGGTATTCCCTGGGAATGCGGAGATCGTGTCCATAGCGGGTGCCGACAGCAAACTTGACCACGCGAAGGATCTCGTTGGTATGGTGCCACTTGGGCAGCTCCTGCAAGTTGTCGGAACCGATGATGAAATACCAGTCAGCCCTGGGCCACCGGTCATTGAGCGCTTTGACGGTATCCAGGGTATAGCCCGATAGTTCCTCTTCCTCCTCAATCCGGCTAACTCGAATACCCTCGTGGCGTTCGGTCGCAATCTCGAGCATGGCGGCCCGATGCTTGTACTCCGCCCCACAGTTGTCTTCCTTGAAAGGATGGTTCCACGATGGTACCATGAGCACTCCTGTGAGTGGAAGCCTGGTCCGTATCTGGTCTGCCAGAGCCAGATGGCCCTCGTGAATTGGATCGAATGTACCCCCCAGTATGCCCCAAGCCCCACCTTTTTCAGGTGTCAGTGGAGTCATGAGCTACTCCCTGCTCGCTGGCTTTCTCTTTAAGTTCCTGAAGGTACTCCTGTGCCTCATCGGCCAGGTCACTGTCTGAGTATTTCTCGGTAAATGCCTGAAGCCGCTCCCGGGCTTGATCGTAGAGACCAGCGTCATATGCTTTCTTCGCCCAGGCGAAGGCGGACTCCAGGGCTCGCTCTCGGGCTTTCTCGGCCTGTTCGTGATCGGAGTAGACTGAAGCGAAATTCTCGAAACGACGACTGGCCTCATCGAAGTTGCCTTGCTTGTACTCCATGCGGGCCAGTTCGAATGCAGACTTCACCGCCCACTCGGAGTTGGTGTAATCATCAACCACCTTCTGAAAGTACTTCTTGGCAGCACCGTAGGCCCGGATATGATCATACACCTTGCCCGCCTCATAGTACTTGTGGGCCAGGCGATCCCTGGCCTCGGCTAAAATCAACTCAGCCTCATCCACAAGCTCAGATTCGGGGTAGTCGATCATGAAGTCCTCGAGCTGCTTGATGGCGGTTCGAAGCTCGGACTGGTCGAGACCATAGTGATCCGGGGTGGATTCATAGAAGCTGACAGCACGCATGAACAAGGCGTTGACGAAGTATGGAGACGAGGGATAGTTCATCACCAGACGATTGAATTCGGTCTGGGCCACCAGGAAATCTTCATTGCCGAAATAGGACAGCCCCAGATAGTACTGCGCGGTGTCGACAATCGACTCGCCCGGGAAGTTGTAGACTATCGTCTGGAAGTACTCGATGGCATCGAGATAGTCTTCATCGTTGTATGCCTCGAGTCCGCGATCAAACAGTTGCTGTGGTCCAAGATTGGCAAGGGATACCTTGCCGGCGCAACCGGACAGGATGGCCAACGCAATCATGATGAGTATCAAGTACAGTGGTGAATATCGATGCCCTTGTGTCAAACCGAGTACATCTCCTTGAGCATGCTGTAGTTTTCCATGACCTTGTTGAGGTATCTCCTGGGCAGCGGTTTGTTCTGGCGCTCCATACCACGAACCCGGGTCTCCCCCATGTTATATGCAACCAGCGCCTTCTTGACGTTGCCGAACTTCAGAATCTGTTCGAACAGGTGCAGCGTTCCCAGCCTGATATTGAGCTCCGGGTCGTACAGCGAATGAGAGCCCTCCCAGTCCAGCCCGGAGCGCTCGGCCAGGTCCTTACCTACAAACGGCACAACTTGCATCAGACCGCGCGCACCCACCGATGACTTCTGGCCTTTCTTGAAGGACGATTCGGTGAGGATTATGGCCAGAATGAACATCGGGTCATAGTCGTAGCGCTCACTCTCCTCGTGGATCACATTGGCCAGATCGTATACCTCTTCTTTGGAAAAGCCGATCTGGAAGTCATCAATCGCCTTGAAGATCTGCAGCCTCTCCTCCAACTCGCTGATACGTTTCTGCTGGAAATTGATCTGGCGTTCCAATCCGAAATTCTCCTGAATGAGATACACCAGCAATGCGGACTGAACCAGGTAAATCACCACCAGGAGAAAGGCGATCGGTTTAGACAGAAAGATACCGAGCTTCTCAAACTGAATCATCGATTAGTCCTCGACCATTTGGCCATACAGATCATACCCCTGAGCGTCAACGATGTGTGCCCGGATAATCTGTCCTACCTCAAGGTCGGGCGAACGAACAATGACCTCCTGGTCGATATCCGGGCAATCTCCCTGCGTACGTCCCACAGCCTGGTCCGCCGCATCTAAACGGTCAATGATAATGTCCCGGGTGCTCCCTATCAAGCCCTTATTTGCCGTCATTGCTATATCTTGTTGTAACAGCATGAGTTGATCCAGCCGTTCGTGGGCCAGTTCGGCCGGCACCGGTTCTGGCAATGCAGCCGCCGAAGTGCCTTCTTCAGCGCAGTAGACAAACGCCCCCAGGCGGTCAAACTCGACCTCCTCGACAAACTTCATCAGTTCACCAAACTCGGCATCTGTTTCGCCCGGAAAACCAACTATGAAGGTCGTACGAAGGGTTCCAGCTGGTGCCACTTTGCGAATGGACTCAACCAGTCGCTGTATTTGAGCGCGATTGCTATGTCGCTTCATGGCCGTCAAGATACGGTCATTGATGTGCTGAAGCGGCAGGTCGAAGTACGGAACGGTCTTGTTTGCACTTGAGGCAATATAGCTTATCAGGTCGCCGGTCAACTGAGCCGGATGCAGGTACATCAGCCTAATCCACTCTACCCCCTCCACCTCATCCAGTGCCTGAAGCAGTTTGACGATGCCACCTTTCTTACCCAAGTCGTTCCCATACAGCGTTGCCTCTTGAGAGACCAGGATCAGCTCGCGCTTGCCATGCTCGGCAAGGAACCGTGCCTCATTAACTATCGAGTCAATCGGTCGACTTCGATAGTCACCCCGTATCGAGGGTATAGCGCAGTAGCTGCACCGCCTGTTGCAGCCATCGGAGATCTTCACGAATGCATATGGCAGGTTGTCGGTGATCTGTCGGGTAGCATAGCCCAGGTAGCGCAGGCTTCGCGCGTCGGTCAGGAAGGCGGCGCGCTGGCGTTGACCACCGATGGCGGCTGCCAGGTCATCGAGCGCTCCCAGCCCAAAGACAGCATCAACCTCCGGTATCTCGGCGAGCAGCTCTTCGCCGTATCGCTGTGAGAGGCACCCCGTGACATAGATCGATTTCGACGTGCCAGCAGTCTTATACTCAGCCAGTTCGAGTATGGCCTCAATCGACTCCTCCTTGGCGTCGGCAATGAAACCGCAAGTATTGACTATAATGGCCTCCGCCTCGGTGGCATCGTCGGTAAACACGTGTCCGTCGTGGGTCAGCCGGGCAGCGATGTAGTCCGCGTCGACATCGTTCTTCGGACAGCCCAATCGGTGCAAGTATACGCGCATGGTGTTATCCCTGAGTGGTTACAGCTTGACGCGGTCGACTGAATCGGGCCACGACGGAGTGAAAAGTGAATCGGGACAGGGACGCTCGGTGGTGAGCGATCGAATGATCAGACTATTGCGGTCCTCGTTGATATCGAAGTACTCGAAGCGGTCCAGTTGCCCGCCGTCCCCGGAAAGATACGCTGTCATGCTGTCGGGAAGTGCTGATTGATGTGTCGTCACCTGTCGCAGTTTGTAGGACTTTCCGTCGACAATGGGTCTGATGCTGTAGCGCTCTTTCAGGTTCGTCAGAAACAGCAACTCGTGGCCGGCAGCGGCATGTTCTCCGGAGACATCTTCAATAACTATCTGATTATTGGGAATACTATAGGAATAACTGGTTGAACCGTCACAAAGGAAATGATCATTCGGCAATTCGATCCGGTACCGTCCCTGCTGATCGAGCGCCGCAGCACCCGGCATGGAGTCGACATCGTGAAATACGGCCGATTCCACGATATGCAGGAAGTCAACACGCAGGCAGTCGGCGGCTGCCAGCCTGTCTGCTATCTCCGAGAATGGATCGTGCTCCCCTGAAGTGGATGCGTAGCTCAGACACAGGCACAGCACACACAGCATGGTTGTCTTGATGGTCGTTTTCATATGCTGCTTATACCCGTGATTCGCGACCTTAGTTCTGGTCGTCACTGCCAACTGATGCGCCCTGGCTGGCAAACATGGCGTCGACATACGCCTGATCGACCAGGACATCGCGAGCCTTGGAACCGTCGAACGTTGACACAATCCCTGCCTGCTCCAGACGGTCAATCAATCGTGCCGCCCGTTGATAGCCTATGCCGAGCCGTCGTTGCAACAGAGAGACCGATCCCTGCTTGTGGCGAACCACTACCTCGCACGCCTCGCGGAACAGAGGATCGCCAGTATCCACTTCGACATCGGTCGGTTCGCCCGTGCCTTGCGAAATCGTCTCCAGCTTCATCATTTCCAGTCCCTGGTCGCGAATGAACTTGACCAGCGCCTCGGTTTCCTCGCCGGAGACCCATGGGCCATGAAGCCGAATTGGCTCCGGCTGTCCGGAGTTAAGGAAGAGCATATCACCGGAGCCGAGAAGTTTTTCGGCACCATTGCAGTCCAGAATAGTACGTGAGTCGACTTTCGATGATACCTGGAAGGCGATTCGTGCCGGGAAATTGGCCTTAATCAGACCCGTAATGACATCAACCGACGGTCGCTGGGTAGCCAGAATCAGATGAATACCGACCGCTCGGGACATTTGGGCCAGCCGCGTAATGAGGTTTTCTGTGCGGCTCGAAGTTGAGGACATCATCAGATCGGCAAGTTCATCGACAAAAATAATGATGTATGGAAGATGCTTTTCAGGATCTTTCTGCTTAC
>WJKG01000228.1 GCA_014729205.1 candidate division GN15 bacterium
ACCTTATTGTCCCCCTTCACCCGCTCAATTGCCCGATCCAGCCGATCTACCCCCAGCATCGTCGCCAGCTTGTCCTTGCGCTGACTCGGCGTCAGATCCGACAGCGCATTCAACTCCTGCTGCCTGGCCAGCACTGAGGCCAGAAATCCACGCGAATCGAGCCCAATTAGCTTGCCGATCGCCTCCTGGGTCTCTTTTACCCCGGTTGCCACCAGCGCCTGCCCGCAATGCATATCAGCCGAGGTCGTCCCTTTCGCCGATATACTACGACGTATAGTATATTCAGTGTCATGCATGGCCAGCCCCAGTGTCACCTCACAGGGCTCCTCGGCTCTGGCAAACACCGAGCGAATCTCGTCCTTGCCCGTGCGCGCGACCTGGTGCCCCCAGAGAACCCAGGCTATAGACTCGATTACAGAAGATTTCCCAGCACCGTTGGGACCGACAATCCCCATAACCCGATCGCCGAATCGGTATGCAAACGATTTCAGCACCCTGAAGTTCTGTATGTCCAGCGATAACAGCCGCAATTTCCTGTCCCGATATCAGGTTCAGACCGAAAGGAACCGAAATATCCGCCTCACTGTCAAGCGTACATACCCGACACGCGCCAGCAGATCAAAAAATGTGATACTCCCGGAAACAATTCTGGACTGAACAAGCCCGATTTTGGGGTCAAAATCCGCTAACATTATTTTAATGTTAAGCTAAGCTCTTCGGAAAATATTTCCCCCTTTTCCCTTGACAAGATCAAGAAAGACTTTATCTTGCACTTGAGCGTGTGCCAGTTGTGTCGGGCTTCCGAGAGCCACAAGTGAAGCTTGATTTCAACGGTACGACAGAATACCTCTACGACCGAATAGCTAACGAGAACTGACAGGACTTACCCTGCAAAGGGTGAGTTGCACCCATTGCACAGATGTGCTCGCTGAGCGATCAGCGCACCCGTCTGCCCTGAATGTAACAGTCAGCCATTCGCGTGTCTTCACTTTCCACTAAACCCATAACCTGACAACCCTATGCTTGAACGGCGAATCTATATGCCGTTTGAGGAGGTGGAAAAAAGACGATAAGACCGATAGTTTCTAAGGAGCATGCAAGGCAGAAGAAACTTCGCATTATTCTACACGACTACAACAGGAGACTGAGGCTGATCAGCCAGCCAATGACTCCGACTCCAGTATAGGAATAGAATGAATTCACAGGTTAAGGCTTGACGATCCCGACTTTCCCTAGACACCCATGGGATATGGCCGATTGCCACATGACTGCCGATATATCAACGTATGTAAAAGCAAGTCCGGTAATCAGCAGAGTCTTAGCGCGTGAATTGCTAGTTTTCCTTATAAGGAGGAAATAAATGTTAAAGAGACTGATAATCGCGGTATTCGTTTTGAGCCTCGTTATGGCTTTAAGCGGTACAGCAATATCAGATACCGGCAAAGGTCCCCTCAATGAAGTTATCAAAGTAAATCCGCTTCATCAGAGGTTCGATGCCGTATCTGATGCCCGGCCTGTGCAGCCGTCCTTTAAGAAGCCGGCCAGCGCGATTCAGGAGCTCCCGAGTGAACACCAAGTCACTCCCGCTCCGCCCGCGCCGTCCTTCTGTGAGTACCAGGGCTACTACGGTGACCTGGCTTACTACTGGACGATCCCGGATGCTTACGGGGACGATCTGTTCAATATGCGCTTCACGGTCGAGGATGACCTCGAGTCCTGCACGCTCCTGGCCGGTTGGTTGTTAATGTATGGCCCCGCTCAGGTGGGTACCCCGGACATGCGTGTCTATCTGTGGGATACTGACGGTTTCGGCTTCCCGAACAACAAGCTCGACTCCGTTGACGTCTCCACCGCCGGATACGATCCTGCCGGTTCCTACTGGGTAATGGCCGACTTTGACACCGACTGGGTCTTCACCACCGGTGAAGAATACCACATTGGTTGGACCAACCTGGGCGGACCGAGCGACGTGCTGGCCATTCTCTCAGACGATGGCCTTGGCCCGGCAGCGGGCGAAGAGCGCTCATCTGAGTTCTATGCCGGCGCATGGGGCACGATGCTCAATGACTGGGGCGACGATGTTGCCTTTGTTATTGAAGCTGAGCGCTGCTGTGTTGAGTTGCCCATTTCCGATTGCGATTACGAGACTTATTATAGGAATATCACTTACTATCTGTCCGCTCCTCACCCGGTGTATGGCGACACCGCCTACGCACAGCGTATTGAAGTGGGCTCCAGTGATACCCTCAAGTACGTCGATGTTTACGTGCACGACCCCGTTGACGGATCGTTCGGTAACGACGATGTGTATGTGAGTATTTACGACGACAATGCTGGCCTGCCGGGCAATTTGCTGGTCAGCAAGACACTGGCCGCAGGTACGTATGCCGCATATCCTACTGCCAACTTTGTCGACTTCGCAGCCGATAACCTCGTCTTCGAAGATGGCAACGAATTCCACGTGGTTCTGTCCACCAGCGGAACAGTCGACTATGAGTCGTTCCTGTTCTCCGATGGTACCGACGGCGTTGGCCGTTCATCATCGATCTGGCCCGGACAGCCCTGGACTCCGCTGTTGACCGGTTGGGGTTTTGACGGTAACCTCGTGGTCGATCCGTTCCTCTGTGTCGATCCGTTCTCAGACTGTTTCTATGGCAATAACTGCTTTACCGGCCCGGGCTACTTCTGGCGCCTGCCGGATGCGTATGGTAGTGATGCCAACGCACAGTTTATGCAGGGATCGGGCATCGAGTGCCGTGTCGAGCAGGTCGAATGGTTCCTCTACGATAACGGTACCCCGAATGCCTATACCACCAACTCTGAGGTTTCGATCTGGACCGACGCCGGTGGCCTGCCGGGCGCCAAGCTGGCTGGTGTGACTCTTGAGCCCGCCGACTATGTGCTCTACCCGGGTGTTCAGACTGTTGACTTCACGTCGCTCGATGTGTTCGTCAGCGGTGGCTACTGGGTTGTTATTGAATCCTTTGGTACCGATACCACTGACGGTATCCGTACCCTCTCTGACGCCGGTGGCGGCGGCTGCACCAACAATGCGGCCGAGCGCTATCTGGGCACCTGGGGGTACATGTGCGACGGCTGGAATGTCCCCTGTGACATCGCCTTTGGCGCCGACGTCTACATGTGCTGCATGCCCTTCCCGGATTGTCAGTGTGGTCTTGCCGAGGACTTCTGGGCCCCGGGTGGCGACTATGCTCGCCAGTCGAACTCCGACGTTTCCCTGTCGGATGCCCACTGTGATCTGAACCTGTCCTGGGCATATGAACACCCAACGCAGGGTATGGGCCTCTACTCTGGCCCGGTCATCTCCGGCACCGGTATTGTCTCCAACTTCACTGATCAGTATCAGCGTCAGTCGATACTCGATGGTAGTGTGGTTTGGAACTTCACCGATGGTGACCTGGGTGACAACCTGCGTTGTACCCCGACTGTGACCACTATCGACATCGGCGGCACCCCGACTGAGGTCGTGTTCGTTGGTGGCGGTAACCAGCAGTCAATCTTCTGTCTGGATAATGCAACTGGCGCTATTATCTGGGAGCGCAGCTTCTCGACAATCGGTGCCGATGCTATTCAGGGTATTACCCAGTATCCGTCTTTCGTCGTCCTCGAGCAGGCCGGCCGTGAGATCCTTTACTGGGGTACTCAGAGTGGTAAAATCCAGGCTGTCGAGGCCGCCACAGGTACTCTGTGGACTCCGACCAACTTCCCGGGCGAAGGTTGGGCAACCAACCCCGTTAACCTGGGTGCGACCGTTGGCGTCTCCGGTGCTACCGATGGTGTCCGTCTGTTCTTCGCCACCCAGCCCGCTGGTCCTGGTGATGTCTACGCGGTCAACGCCGCTACCGGCGCGATCGACTGGCAGCTCTCGACCTTCGGTCTCCAGGCCGGCAATGTCTATCCGGGCGTAGTCGGTTTCGAGAACTTCTGGAGTGGCGTCAGCTACTACAATGATACTAACGGCGGTGAGGTCTATGTCAACGCGACCATGAACTCGCCGGCCTTCCCCGAAGACGGTGTCTTCTACCGTCTCGATGCTACCACTGGTGAGCCGCTGTCGGCCTCGCAGTCCCAGCGTACGTTGTGGAACCATCCGGTCATGGATTGCAACCGTGTCTATCTCGGCTGCTTCTCCAACTGGATCAGCCCGCCGCTCGGAAACAACCTGCTGGCCTACACGCGCCTCAATGGCGCTCTCGACTGGGTCTCCGGTGCTCAGGGTGGCGACAGCTACCGTGCTACCGGTATTCTCACCTGTGAGCCCGATTCCGCCGAATGGCTGTTCATCTTCAGTGAAGATGGCTTCCTGAGCGCGTTTGACAGCCGCACCGGTGATGAAGTGTTCCGTCGTCGTATCGACCGCCCGTCCGGTGGTGCTGATATCGGTGGCGGTATTGCGCTGTCCGATGAAGGCGAAATGGCCATCGGTACCTTCTGGGGCGACCTGTTCCTGCTCGAGAAGGGCGCCGATCGTCCGCGCCTTGAGTTCCTGTCCTACAACGCTTCAGTTGGCCTGAACTTCGGTACAGGCGCTGTCAACGTTGACTTCGGCCCGATGTTCCACAACCCGGGCTGTATGGACCTGAGCTTCAGCGCTGTTAACGTCGACGAGAACTCCTTCACTCAGCCCATCCCGGCGTTTAGTGCCCCTGACTACACTGCCGATGAGCTGTTGCTCCGCGCCGAGTTCATCGCGGATCGTGTCGCCAAGGATCACTTCCTCCGGAAGTTCTCCCGCGTCGCGTCCTTCACCGATGATCTGGGCGACCCGCGCGAACTCAACACGCGCACCGAGCTGTACAACCGTGCCGCCTCCGCGGTGCCGGTATGGCTCAATGGTGTCGTCTCCCCGGGCGTCGGCCAGACTGTCCCCGCCGGTGACACCATCAACCTGGTTCTCGACGTCCAGAATGAGCTGATCAACCGCGGTCCGAACGTGGTTTACCTCCAGCTCGAAACCAACGATCCGGACTTCTTCCTGAACGACGTTACTTCGGCTCCGCAGATGAAGGCTACTATTGTCGGTGGCTGTCTGCTGGATACGACGTATCTGAACTTCGGTATGGGTGCCGCCAACTACCAGGTTGTCTACAACACTGGTCGTATCGGCTACCAGCCCGAGGGTGAGGATGATGTCTACTCGTTCGGTATCGACGGCGTGACCGCTGCGTACTACGGCGGCTCTTACCTCTGGGGTGTCAGCGAGCGTCGTCTCGCCATGAACTCCCCCGACTGGACCGGCGGAACTACCGACGAAGTCATCTCCATGCAGGGTGACCCGAACTGGTGCGACAACGACTGTAAGCCGTTCCTCCAGACCGGTGTCTCCCTCGGTGAGTACTCCACTGATGGTCTGACCTATACCACCATCACTGGCGACTACGTCTGCAAGAGCTTCATTGACTCCGTCCAGAACTTCGACACCGACGGTGATCCGTTGACTGACGATTGGGATTGGACGAACTTTGGTGCTCCGTTTGACAATGACTCCACCATGGGCCTGAAGGCCAACACCAAGACTATTGGTGCTGTCGACTTCGCGCCGCTGGCCAACGTCACGCTCGAAATTCTGGATATCTTCAACCGGAATAACAACGACGTGCCGGATTGGTACATGGGTGAGTACATTGACTATGATGTCGGTAGTAGCGACACAATCGCTATTGACCGCAGCAACTCGGTTGCTTATGGCTACAGCCCGGGCGCAGATGGCGTCTGGGGTGCCGTCAAGGTACCGTTCGGCTGTGGTTACGAGCCGCTGCTCAACGTCAAGGGCCTCATCGGTGATCAGGCGCTGTGGGATTGGAATGCCTACTTCGATTCCGCCTACACTTACCTGACGAATGCCCCGGGCCACTACAGCCAGAACACCAGTGCCGGTGACTTCGAGGCGCACTTCACGTACGCTTCGCATGACTTCGGCCCCACTACTTCCACTGACACTTCGCGGTTCATCCTCGGTGTCGCGCACTTCGGTCTTACCAACGTCGTTGGTGACGCCGCTACGCCGACCGAGGTTGCCGAACTGGCGCAGTTGGTGAACAAGTGGGCTGGCTTCGGCCGCGGTGATGTCAACGATGACGGCATGATCAACCTTGCCGATATCACCTATCTTGCCTACTACGTGATGGATGACGCCACTAATCCTGGTCCGATTCCGTTCAAGCACCTCGGCGATGTGAACAACGACGGTGACATCAACAGTGCTGATGTCGACCTGCTCGTTACCTTCTACTTCGAGTGCGGTGCTTGCCCGGTTGGTGACTGGGAGCTGTAATCCCGTCTACTATCGCGTAAGCGCATAGATCAAGCGAGGAGGCTTTTGGCCTCCTCGCTTTCTTTTTGGTTTTCATCCGCGCCACGCTTGCCGACGTATTAACTACAGAGCTATGACAACCACTACCCTCGACAAACGCGCCGAGGAGATCACCGCCCTGGTCGCCGACCTGTTCGACATCGGCGCCATCTACCGGCAGGATGATCGCCTCATGACCAGCCTGACCTATCGCTTCGAAAAGAAACGCTCGGTCGAGCTGCTCAAGGACCGCCTTCGCTATGGTGGCTACACCTATACCATGGACGAACGCGATGACATGCTCCTGCTCTCACTCGAGGCCAGACGACGTCTGCGAATCCCCAGGCTCAACATCATATTGTTTATTGTCACGCTGGCCTCAGTTTACTTCATCTCGCTGTACTGGCGCTGCTACATCTACTATCTCCAGTTCGCCCAGGATGGTGGCGACCCGCTCAAACTCGCCTTCGACCAGACCCTCGTGGAGCTGCAGCGCGGTACCAACCTGGAGTTCACCATTGTCCTGATCGGCATCCTCTTCTGCCATGAAATGGGGCATTTCATTGCCGGGCGAAGACGACATATCATCATCTCCTGGCCCTACTTCCTCCCCGGTTTCAGCCTGATTGGGACCTTTGGCGCTGTGATCAAGTCCAAGTCCCCCTTCTGGAATCGGCGTGACCTGCTTGAGGTGGGCGCCGCCGGACCTATCGCCGGCTGGATCGTAACGCTCATAGTCCTGGTCTGGGGGCTCGCGCGGACCGAGGCTGTTCCGATCAGCGAACTCGCCCCACCGGACATGCCCTTTCAACTCTGGGGAGAGTCCATCCTCATGCGCTCGCTGACCCTCCTGCTCGCCGGGCCAGCCCCGGAAACGTGGGTCTATCGCCTCTCGGAGGCTGCCTTCGCCGGTTGGATTGGATTACTGGTGACGGCTATCAATATGCTACCCATTGGCCAGCTCGATGGTGGCCACGTACTCTACGGTCTGACGCAGAAGAAGCAGCATCTGCTCGGCAAGATAGCCCTGGGCGTTCTGGTTGTTCTGGGATTTCAGTCGACTATGTGGTGGTTCTTCGCAGCGCTGGGGCTCATCTTCGGTGTAAAGCATCCCCCGACCCTCAGTGACCACACCCGTCCCCCCGTGCATGCGCGCATCATGGGGATTGCAGCCTTGATCATCCTGCTGCTCTCGTTTACACCGGTGCCTTTCCGGGGCTGATCAGGGGCCGGATTGATTCTACATCGAACGGATGACCATACATAGCCTCCAGGTCGACCTTGCCGGTGAGAATAATCTCAATGGCCACGTCGACCAGATACGGGTCAAACTGGGTGCCTCGGTTATTCACCAGTTCGCTGACCGCTACCTCGAGGCTGGCTCCGTCGCGATACGGGCGGTTTGACAGAATGGCATCCAGAGTATCGGCTACGGTAAGCAGGCGACCTTCGATCGGGATCTCCTCACCTTTCAGACCCTTCGGATAGCCCCGGCCGTCGTAGCGCTCATGATGCGCGATAATATACGGTATCGCCGGCTTGAACAGGTCGATGTCCTCGATGATCTTCAGGCCCAGCAACGGGTGGCTTTGCATCATCGCCTGCTCTTCATCGGTCAGGCGACCCGGCTTGTTGAGAATACTGTCCGGTACCCCGATCTTGCCGATATCATGCAGGGTGCACCCCATGTGCAGATGATGGATCTGTATCTCCGACCAGCCCAGGTGACGGGCAATAGCTTCGGCGATACGGCTCACGCGATCGGTGTGACCGGCTGTATATGAATCACGGGCTTCAATGGCGTTAGCCAGACCATGAATGGCCTGCAGGTAGGATCCGCGCAGGTCCTGGTAGAGCCGGTAATTCGCCATCGCCGAGGCGGCCGAATTAGTGAGAATGGTCAGTACATTAAGCTGTCCTTGCCGGATGCTCTCAAAACGATTGAACAACAGTATGTTCATCGCGCCGTAGAAGTGCTTGCCAACATATATCGGCTGAGAGATAAATGTTCTGACCGTCCTGTTCTTACCAATACCAGTCGGGCGTGACTCTATCACCGGCTGCGTATTCCGGTTCAGCGCGAACTTCTCAACCGTATCCAGATTGACAACCTCAGGTCGGGGCTGATCTCCCTCGGATTCAGACACCACCCGGACTTTCTCACGCGTTTCCGGGTCTACCTGGATAATGCCCACCGCCTGGGCCGACATCTCCCGAAGACACGAATGGGCCACCATTTTCAGGTAATGCTCGAGGTCTTTCACGTCGGAGCAGTTGTTGGCGATCTTCAAAAACGCCACCTGCTCTTTGAGTTGGAGGTTCTCGCGCTTGATTCGCTGGTGCTCCAGACCACGACGAATCGTCGCTTTGAGCACTTCCAGTTTGAAGGGTTTAACCATGAAATCATAGGCGCCCTTCTTAAGAACGGAGATAGCCGTCTGCACTGTCGGATGAGCCGTCATCAGGATAACAATAATGTCCCGATCAATCGCCTGGGCGGCATCCATCACCTGGATGCCCGAATACTCGCCCATGACGAGGTCGCTGAGAACCAGATCGATCGGTTTTTCCTGCAAGGTAGCCAGCGCCTCGGTAGGATCTGAGGTCACTGTTACGTCGTAGTTCTCCTGACTCAGGGACTCCTCTATGATATTGCAGACGTATTCTTCGTCGTCCACGACAAGAATATTGGCCCGATAGCTGTCAGTCATAGCAGGTACGTACCCCTTTCATTCTTCTCTTCCGTATTTCGGCGCAACCGGGCCAGAGCCGCAGGGGATCAGAATTGAATGTTGAAAAATTGCGCTTGGATAGGGTTGATCAGGGAAGAATCAGTGGGACTCGCCCATAGCCTCATCGGCCCGATAAGATGAACGCACCAGCGGCGCGCTGAACACCTTGGAAAGGCCCGCCCGACGAGCCAGCTGTCCGATCTGCTCAAACTCCTCCGGTGGTACGTAGCGCTGAACCTGATAGTGCTCCTTCGAGGGAGCCAGATATTGCCCCAGGGTCAATATACTGACCCCCACTCGAGCCAGGTCGACAAAGACTCCCTTGAGCTCCTCGGTACGCTCCCCGAGGCCCAGCATCAGACCCGATTTGGTAGCTATGTCCGAGCCTTCACCCACCTGCCGTAATAGCGTCAAAGAGCGCTCATAGTCAGCCCCGGGACGAACCTCGGGATACAGGCGAGGTACGGTCTCCAGGTTATGATTGAAGACATCCGGGTGGGCCCCGATCATCAGCTCAGCGGCGTTGTCCACCCCCTTGAAATCGGGCGTTAGAATCTCAACCGCAGCCTCCGGCAGAAACCGCCTGATTTCAGCCACTACTTTGACAAACTGCCCCGCGCCACCATCGGGCAGATCATCCCTCGTCACCGAGGTTATCACCACATGCTTGAGCTTCAACTCCGCCGCGGCTTCTGCCACCCGGGTCGGCTCCTCAGCATCCAGACCGTCGGGCGCACCGGGATGCACGTCGCAGAATCGACAGTTACGGGTACACAGTGGCCCCATGATCAGGAAGGTAGCGGTGCCTCGATTGAAGCACTCTCCTCGGTTGGGACAGTTCGCCGCCTGGCAGACGGTGTTCAGACCGTGGGCTCTCAACAGGTGACTCACCTGCTCAAACTGACGGCCGCTAAACCCGGTTACCCGGAGCCAGGGTGGCTTTCGTTTCGGTAGCTCGTTGCTCACTTCGTGTCACCTTCCAGAGTTGCTTGCAAACGCGACTGAGCAGCACCTCACCGCCCGCCGAGCCGGTCAAGTATAACACAATTCGGTTCGATAATCAAAGTAACGACCTCGACCGAATCAACGGGAGTACCATGTCACGTATCATCGCTTGTTGCATAACAATCCTGGCCGCGGTTGTGTTGCATGGCACAGGTATTTTGGCCCAGAAGGAGCACAAGCGAGGACTGGCCGTGCCCCTCGACCAGCCACCGGAATTCGTCACTATCCGCGCCCGACATCTCGCCGAACGCAGTGACCTCGACATCACCAGGCACGACCAGGGTCCTATCTACCGGCTATACGACTGGACCGTCGGTAATGAGCTGTACCGCACCTATCAGGATCCCCAGGCTGCTTTCGGCCCGGGAGCATATCCATTCGTCATAACCGAGGTCTGCCTGCCCATGCACTTTAGCTCTGCCGGACGAATCACCCTGGCAGCGGAGATTACCGAGGTCAATGTCAATAAGACACGACGCGCTCCCGGTGAGCACATAGCCCTTTCAAGTCCGCGGGAGATCCGGGTACCACACCCCGGGCCATACATGATCTATATCCCACTGGATACGCCCCGAATAGTCCTGGAACCATTCTTCGCCGGCGTCTTCGTTCATAATACGCTGAGCCGTAAAGACTCCGTCGCCCTCTATCTGGATCATGCCCCAATGCCGCAGAGTTGCTTCAACTACTGGGGCTCACCCGAGGTCTGGGTGGATATGAATGACACCTCTTTCTGCAATCTACCGGGCCGACTGGTCTTGTTTGCCGCCGGTCGCCCTCACGGTGGCGTGCGCCCTTCGGTCTCCATTCGTCCCCCTCGCGATACAGCTTTGTTCCTCTGCCAGGAACAGACAATCCGCCTGCCCGTGACTGCCCGCGATCAGGATCGCCGACGCATCCCGGTCAGCATTGCTCAAGGCCCCGGCAGCATCGCCGGTGATCACTGGGAGTTCGCGGCTACCACCGACACCACTTTCACCGTGGTGCTCACAGCCGGCACCGGGACAGCCGCCGACACCGCCGACTTCCATGTCGCCGTCCGCCGCAACCGCAGCCCCTGGAGCTCGCTACCGGAAGACACCACCATCACTTCCAGCCCGGGAGCGTCCATCATCTGGCCTTTGCCGCTTGGTGATACCGACCGCAACCTCTACGACGTATACCTCGCCGACGGCCCCGGTACCATCATCGACAACGCCTGGCATCTTCCCATAAGCCAGGTCACAGGCGGCGCCTACCGACTTGTCGTGCGTGCTTCGGACTTCTGTCGGGCCGGCCTTACCGATACCGTCATCGTGCACCTGGACATCCTCCCCACGGTCGTTGCGGCAATTGAAAACCAGTCTGAAC
>WJKG01000229.1 GCA_014729205.1 candidate division GN15 bacterium
GGACAGGATAGGCCGGCATGGTAATCCAGCCATAAAGGAAAAGCCCCACTACGATTGCCACGGCGCTGAAGAAGGCGGTGATGCGTCTGGCCGGTGCTACGGTCTTGGTGACGAGAACCGTCAACAGCACGTTGACGAAGGCGATGAGCCACGAGAGACCGTGGACAGAGGTGACGGAGACGATCTGCAGGATGCTCAGAGAATACGACTGAGTATAACCGAGATCCGACCACGGAAAGCCGAACTCCGAGAGGGTGCGGAAGTACTCCATCCCCACCCACAGGAACGGAAAGGCGGCCATGCCCCAGGCGGGGCGCCAGCGGTGTACGCGGGCGAACATGGCCAGGATGACGGCATAGTAGGCGCCGACGATGATCACGGCGGCAATCATACCCGGCACCGTTACCATGGCGACCCAGTAGATGCTGAAGAGGTTAAACCAGAAGCCGAAGAACCAGGAGGAAGTGAAGGCTTCGGTGCCTTCCAGGCGCCTGATGATCATGATGGGACGAATGAGGGCAACCCAGGCAAGGTGGCCGAAGGGGCCCGGGTAGAATGCCAGAGCAAGCACGAACGCCCAGATCATGAGTTCCAGGCGGCGCTTGCGAACCTCTACATCGCGTGGCAGGATCCATCTGCCGACTCTGCTGAAGAACCTGGCCAGGGTGTTAGTCCTTTTTGATGAGTGACTTCCCGGTCATCTCCTTGGGCTGCTCTATCTTCAGAATATCCAAAATCGTTGGAGCCAGATCGCACAGGGCGCCTTTGTCGTGTAGTTTCACTCCATTGCCCAGTGAGTGAGTGGGATCGTACAGCACACACGGCACGGGATTGGTCGTGTGGGCGGTGAAGGGGCCATCGGTATCCGGGTCCCACATTTGCTCGGCGTTGCCGTGGTCAGCCGTGACAATGGCCACTCCCCCCTGCTTCTTGACGGCTTCCAACAGCTGGCCGAGACCCTGATCAACGGCCTCGACCGCTTTGCGGGCTGCCTCGAAATCGCCGGTATGTCCAACCATGTCGCAGTTGGCATAGTTGAGAACGACCAGATCATACTGGCCGGATTGTATCTTCTTCACGGCGTTCTGTGTGACCTCGGGCGCCGACATCTCCGGCTTTTTGTCATAGGTGGCGACTTTCGGGGATGCGATCAGATCACGGTCTTCGCCCTCGAATCGCTTCTCCACGCCGCCATTGAAGAAGAACGTCACATGGGCATACTTCTCTGTTTCTGCCGTACGAAGCTGCTTCTTTCCGTTGTTTGCCAGGACCTCGCCGAGAATGCTGCGCATGCGCACCGGATGAAAGGCGACCTTGGCCTCGAACATATCCAAATCGTAGTTGGTCATGGTAATCAACTCGACATGTGGATTATTGGGATGATCAATGCCTTCGAGATCGTATCCGAGCAGCATATAGGAGAGCTGGCGGGCACGGTCGGCACGGAAGTTAAAGTAGACACACAGGTCGCGATCCTGCAGGGCGGCATCGGCATCGTTTTCGAGATTGACGACCATGGGCATAATGAACTCGTCGGTGACCTCATCATCGTAGGAGGCCTGGATGCCCTCGATGGGATCATCGACTCGTAGTCCCTCGCGGTTGACAATCGCCTGGTAGGCTCTGTCGGTGCGGTCCCAGCGCTTATCGCGATCCATGGCGTAATAGCGGCCGGAGACGGTGGCGACCTTGCCCAACCCGACGTCTTTCATTTTCTCGATGACTTGTTGCAGGAATCCCTTACCCGAGGTTGGCGAGGTGTCACGTCCGTCCATGAAAGCGTGCAGGTAGAGCCTCTCGATTCCTTTGCTCTTAGCCAGATCAATCAAGGCGAAGAGGTGCTTCATGGATGAGTGCACCTGACCATCGGAAACAAGGCCAAACAGGTGCAGGGCTTTCTTCTCGGAGCGGATGCGCTCCATAGCCAGACCGAGGACGCCGATATCGAAGAACGACCCATCTTCGATGGCATTGTCGATACGGGTTATCTCCTGAAAGACGACCCGTCCGGCGCCAATATTGAGGTGGCCGACCTCGCTGTTGCCCATTTGTCCTTCGGGCAGGCCAACGGCGTTGCCCGAGGTCAGCATGCGGGTATGGGGATGGTTGGTCAGGAGGTCATCCATAGTGGGATGCTTGGCGGCGGCGATGGCGTTATTGTCAGTGTCTTCGTTGAATCCATAACCGTCGAGGATGCAGAGCAATACCATAATCAGTCTTCCATTTTCACTATTCCGCTTCCGGGGACGATCTCGCCGATGCGGAAAATCTTCTCCCCGGAGTCGCTCACACTCGTTTCAATCTCATCGGCTGTAGCC
Organism: candidate division GN15 bacterium; assembly: GCA_014729205.1. GTDB lineage: Bacteria > Zixibacteria > MSB-5A5 > GN15 > FEB-12 > WJKG01. The sequence goes on from WJKG01000229.1 coordinate 2,319, forward strand.
GCCGGGACCACGAGTACAAAGCCTATGCCCATGTTGAAGGCACGGTACATGTCGGTGCGGTCCAGATCGCCTTGATCACCGAGCCAGGTGAAGATGGGCGGAATCGGCCAGGCAGACTTATGCAGGACGGCATCGCAATTGTCCGGCAGCACGCGCGAGAGGTTGCCGGGCAGCCCGCCACCAGTAATGTGGGCCATGCCGCTGATTTCGATCTCGCCCAGCAATGGACGAACGATCGGTTCATAGTTGCGATGGACTGCCATCAGTGCCTTGGCGACGGTCGTACCGAGCTGCTCGACTTCATCGTCGGGTTGTCTGCCGGCGATTTCGAAAGCCACCTTCCGGGCGAGGGTGTAGCCGTTGGTATGCAGCCCGTTGGAGGGCAGTCCGAGACACACATTGCCCGGGCGAATGGAGGCGCCGTTGATGATGTGGTTTTCATCGACGACACCGACAATGAAGCCGGCCACATCGTACTCCCCGGGGCCATAGAAATCCGGCATCTCTGCAGTTTCTCCACCCAGCAGGGCCATTTGGCTCTGTTTGCATCCGCGGGTCAGCCCCGCGACTACATCGGCTATAACATCAGGTGAGAGCTTGCCGGTCCCGATGTAGTCCAGAAAAAAGAGCGGGCGGGCGCCGTGAACGAGAATATCATCGACACAGTGGTTGACCAGGTCTTCACCGATGGTGTCATGAATTTCTGTCATGAAGGCCAGTTTCAGCTTGGTCCCGACACCATCGGAGGAGGAAATGAGCACGGGTTTGTCGATTCCGGTAAAATCCGGCTTATAAAAGCCGCCAAACAGCCCGATCCCGGTGAGTACCTGTGAGTTAAAGGTATCCCGGGCCAGCTTCTTAATAC
>WJKG01000230.1 GCA_014729205.1 candidate division GN15 bacterium
CTCTTACACCGGGCGATATCGGTGCCGTCACCGTCTGTACCGGTCCGGGCTCGTTCACCGGTCTCCGTATCGGCCTCGCCGCTGCCAAAGGCATAGCCGTTGTCAACCAGATCCCGGTGATCGGTATCAGCCTGTTCGAGCTGGCCGCCTATCTTCTCGGTAACGAAAGCCCCGAGATCTGGCTCCTCACGCCCGCCCGCAAAGGTGAATATTTCGCCGTCAAGTCAACCGGCGGCACAGTCGATCTGGAAGCTGCCACCGCAGTCATGACCAGGGATCTGCCTCAACTCGTCGGCAACCTGCCAGCCGCAGGGTTTGGCGACACCATTGCCGCCGACCTGCAGGCGACCGGTGTAACCGATATGTCCCCCCACCTCAAGTACGACGCTGCCCATCTGCTCATCCTGGGACTGACCAGGTACGAGCAAGGCCTGATCCCTGACCTTAACAAATTGGAGCCTTTATACTTACGCCGCTCACAGGCTGAGCTGCGATGGGCCGAACGTTATGGAAAAGACCCCCAGAACTGAAACCAACGTCAGGATACGTCCCCTGATCACCGAAGACATCCCGCGCGTACTCGAACTGGAACGCGCCATCTTCGACGATCCCTGGCCCGAATCGGCATTCATCGAACAACTTGATGAGGACGGCTGGGGGACAATAGTCGCCGAACTCGATAACACCATTGTCGGCTACGCCTGCTGGATGGTGGCCCATCTCGAAGGCCACTTGACTAACATCGCCGTCGATCCGCAATACCGACGAAAATCTGTTGCCAAGCAGCTATTGGACAATATCTTAAAGGTTGTGCTGCGTGCCGGGTGTGAGTATCTTCTCCTGGAAGTGCGCCCGAGTAATCGTGGCGCCATTGTGTTTTATGAACAACACGGGTTCTCGGTCCTCTACAAGCGACCGAACTATTATCGCCGACCGCCCGAAGATGCCCTGGTGATGGTGCGTCATTTGGCGAACAAGGAGACTGGCGAGTAAACATGGAATGGTTTCGCAAGGCCAAACGTGGTCTGGCCACGACAGAAAAGAAGAACATCCCAGAGGGACTGTGGACCAAGTGTCCCGATTGCGGGGAGATCGTCTACAGCAAGAAGATGGAACAACTGCTCTGGGTCTGCCCCAACTGCAGCTACCACTTCCGCATTTCCAGTCTGAAGTACATCCAGTTGCTGCTCGACGGCGGCCGACTCGAGGAGTACGACCAGGACCTCGTCTCCCGTGACCCGCTGAAGTTCAAGGACTCCAAACGCTACCCCGACCGCATCAAAGCTGCCCAGCAGAAAACCGGCAAGAAAGACGGTGTCATCTCCGGCTATGGCGAAATCGACGGCACCAAAGTCTCGTTTGCAATCATGGACTTCGCCTTCATCGGCGGTTCGATGGGCAGCGTGGTAGGGGAGAAGATCGCACGCACTATCGAACGCGCCCTTGAGGCCGAGTGTCCGCTTATCATCATCTCCTGCTCCGGCGGCGCGCGCATGCAGGAGGGCATCCTCTCACTGATGCAGATGGCCAAGACATCCGGACTGCTCGCACGCCTGGCTGAAAAGCGTATCCCCTACATCTCTATCCTGATCAACCCCACTACCGCCGGCGTCATGGCCTCCTACGCCTCCCTCGGCGATGTTATCATTGCCGAACCGGGCGCCCTTCTGGGGTTTGCCGGACCACGCGTTATCAAACAGACTATCGGCCAGGACCTCCCCGAGGGCTTCCAGTCCTCTCAGTTCTTCCTCGATAAGGGCTTTCTCGACAGCGTGGTCAATCGCAGCGAACTGCGCGAAACCGTCTCCAAACTGCTGAAGTTCATGTGGAGGAAGTAAATGCAGCGGCATACCTATGCCTCCGCAGAGCGCTTCCTCCTCTCACGTGAATTCTTTGGACTCAAGCTCGGTCTGGAGAATATCACTGAGTTCCTTCATTCCATAGGCAGCCCACAACACACTTATCCCACCATTCACATCGCCGGTACCAATGGCAAAGGATCAGTAGCCGCCATGCTGGCCGAAGTGATGCGTGAGCAAGGGTACAAAACCGGCCTTTTCACCTCACCGCATCTCGTTTCCTTCCGTGAACGGGTACGTGTCAACGGTCGCCCCATTCCCAAGCGATCCCTGGTCTCCTTTGTGGATCGTCACCGAAGCGAACTCACCCGGCGAAAGCTCTCGTTCTTCGAGGTCGTCACCGCTATGGCCCTGGAACACTTCGCACGCGTTGGCGTTGACATCGCTGTTATAGAAACCGGCCTCGGTGGACGGTTCGATGCCACCAACGTACTCAAGCCTCTGGCTACCATCACTACCGATATCAGCCGTGACCACATGGAGATTCTCGGCAACACTCTGCCCAAAATCGCCTTCGAGAAAGCTGGTATCATCAAGCCGGGCGTGCCGCACATAGCCGGATTCCTGCCCGAATCGGCAGAGAAGGTCATCAGGCGAGCCTGCCGTGAACGCGGCGCTCCCTATCATCGACTGCTCAAAAAAGAGTTCCGGCCGCAACTCGTTGAGATGAAACTCGCCTTCGCCTCAAACGGCTTTTCGGTCAAACCGTTCCGCCCGGGCATGTACGGTGAACACCAGTTACGCAACTGCGCCGTCGCCCTCAAGACCCTTAGCGTGTTACGCAACAACGGATGGCACCTCTCTCTGCGCGCCATCCGCGACGGCCTCTCCAGGGCACACTGGCCCGGTCGGTTCCAGTACATCCAGCGCAAGAGCCAGCCCGACCTGCTCTTCGATGTCGGCCACAACGCCTCCGGCATCGCCGCTTTCGTCGGCGCCTTCCAGGACCGTTTCCCCGGAAAGAAGGCACATATCATCACCGGCTTCGTCAAACGCAAAGAACACCAGAAGATGTTCGACGCCCTGCGACATATAACCGAACAATACCACCTCGTGCCCCTCAAGACCCATCGCACCACCGATATTGACCAGCTCATCCGGCAGATTAACTGGCATGGTGTAACCGTACAACGTGAGCGTGGTCTCCGATCAGCATACAACAAGCTGGCCAAAGCCTGCTCTACTGACGATATTATAGCAGTGGTGGGATCACACTATCTGGTTGGTGAGTTCTTCCAGGCATACGGTATCCGATGACGAAACGCAAACCCACAGCCAACAGACCTGAGGCGCAGGAAAAACCGGCGAATCCGCCCGACCCCCAGGAGGCCACCCATAAGATACTGGCCGAGGACCTGCATCAGAAGGTCACTACCCTAACCGAGACCAACCGTCAGCTCAAGCGGAAGATCTTCGATCTGTATACCATCTTCGAGATCAGCCGCAATTTCAACTCCGTCCTCAACTACCAGCAGCTACTGGACACCTTCATCCTTACCTCGCTGGCCCAGGTTGGCTCCTCGAAGGCCGCCGTCTTCCTGCGACGCGATCGAACCTCTGATCAACTCCAGCTGGTCAAACAACGAGGAAGCGGTCCCTTTCCCGATGAGAACTGCTGCTTCAAAATTGAGTCCGACCTCGGCCGCCATCTGGCAGGTCTCAATCGGCCCGTCCGTACCAGTGACATTGCCGGCGATATGGCCGATGACGACGAGGCCGCTATCATCCGCATATTCCACCCCGGCCTCATTGTCCCCCTGATCTATCAATCAGGGTTGCGGGGTGTCTTCTGCATTACCGACAAAATGGCCGGGCGCGAGTTCGCCTCCGACGACGTCGAGTTCCTTTCCATTCTCGGCAACCAGATTTCGGTCGCCATCGAAAACGCCCGTCTCTATGAGTCCGAGAAAGCCGCGGCACAGCAACTTCGTAGTGCTCAGGAACAACTCGTCCAGGCTGAACGTCTCGCCGCCCTCGGTGAAATGTCGGCCAAGGTCGCCCACGAGGTCAACAACCCCCTCGGCATCGTGAAAAACTACCTGCTGCTGGTGCATCGCTCACTTGCCGGCAACGAAGAAGCCGGTAACTACCTCAAAATCGCCGGCGAGGAAATCGATCGTATCGCCGGAATCGTCCGCGAACTGCTCGATTTCCATCGCCCACAACCGATCAAACTGGTGCCGCTTTCCGTGACGCAGGTCCTCGATGACGTCCTGCGTCTCATGGACCGCAAACTGGAGAACGCCAATATCGAACTCACCCGCGATTACCACGGCGAATGCCCGATGGTTAAGGCATCACCAGAAAACCTGAAGCAGGTCTTCCTCAATCTCATAATCAATGGCGTCGATGCCATGCAACCCGACGGCGGCACCCTCAGCA
>WJKG01000231.1 GCA_014729205.1 candidate division GN15 bacterium
AAACACCGCTCGCCGCGCTCAAATCGCTTCCGTGCCCGTTCATACGCCTCGGAGTTCGCCCACCAACCATGAAGAATCGCCAGATTGTCAACATCGTCGATCGTTAACTCCGCAAACCGCATCCCGTGCGGTGGTTCAGGCGCTGTCTCGCCGCCGATCGTCACCTCAAACAGGTCATACCGTCTTATATTGATCAGATACCGGCCCACCTTGCTTGCCAGATACCGCAGAAGTCCGGACTTACCGTGGCGACGAGCATAAAGGTCAAGTCCGATTCTCAGATCCATGAGCTTCGGGTTGTTGCGAAGCGCCGTTCCCACCGCTGTCGATTTGAATCGATCCCATCGCTCCTGACGCCGAAGAGCCGACTTGCTCTCGAACACCGTGAGGCAGTAGTTCTGATGCTCGGTATTCGTAAATCGCGATTTGTAGCCCTCGCCGCCACGAATGTAGTCGATCTCACGGACTCCGCTTTGAATATAGTCCTCGGTCTGCAGGTAGGTGATGACCGTCCCCGGCGATCGCTTGTAGTAGAATTGGGTGTAGGCGGAGGTGTACAAGTACACCGTGTCATTTACATGAAAACTGAAGTAGATAGCAATTGGCTGATTCCGGTGGAACAGACAGGTCAGACAGATCCGATCCTCGGGTGCGAACTTCCGAACGAGTTGTCGGTAGAAGTCCATATTCTCCGCATCGAGAAACTTGCTCGGCGTCGCGGTACCATCCCAGCGATGCAGGTGCAAGTGGTAAAACGGCTCCAATAGCCTGAGTATCTCCTCGGTATCGTAGATCCGCCGGAACTTCATACCCCCGGCACGTTCGTAGTAGTTCATGTAAGTGCGGATATTGCGAAGCTTCTTCAGTTTCAGCTTGAACTCACTCTGCTTGCCCGCGGGACCATCGTATACATACGAAAACGTCGGCTCCAGCGGGCGCAACTGATAAGGCACCTCCAACCCCGGCATGATCTCCTGCAGGCAGCGCAATGTCTCGCTGCGGTCGGAGATCTGGTCGAGTTCGATCCGACCAAACTGGTCTCTCTGTTCGAGCAGATAATCCACAAAGGCCCGCACTACCGGCTCAACAGGCGATGCGATCAGGAAGTCGGCATAGTCCACATTTGGAGTGCCCATGAACTCCAGTTTGTCCCCGGTCAGCATCAGCGGCGCAATCCCCACGATCTCATCACTGCGGCGAGCGACCAGGATGTACGGCCGGTGTCCCTCACCAAGCGTTTCCCACCAAACCGACAACCAGTTATGACTGCTGAAGATGGTCCCGAAACCACTCTGAGCGAGCAGTCGATCCCAGTCTGTTTTCAGACGATGGAAACCGTCGAGTGTGTCTATGCGCTCTATGGCGAAGTCGCTCACTGCTTTACCTTTGGCCGTTTGTGCGTGTCACCACCCAGGAAGGTGTCCTCGATCCAGGCCAGAATGAAATAGAATCCCGACAGTTTGGCCCTGAACTCCCATCGACTGGTAGAATCGCTGACATCGAAACGGCGAATCCGATATCGATCTCCCGGCGGTTTATGGTGACCGCGTATCGTCGTCACGGCATAGTCAATACCATTCTCCCGAAGGATCTCAACTGTCTGATCGGTGAAATCGCGACGGCCACCGTTGGGATAGGCAAACACTCTCGAACGTGGAACACCCCATTGATCCAGTTGCTCCCGGCAACCCTGGATCTCTTCGCGCTGCTGCTCGGGTGTCAGGGAGGACAGTATCTGGTGTGTCTGGGTATGGGGAGCTATCTCAATATCTTTCCCCGCGGCCAGTTCCTGGATCTGCTCCGGAGTCATTAATCTGAACGCCGGATGAATGCTGTAGTCACGGCCGGCCAACTGCTCGGAAATGGCCGCTACAACTTTTTGCCTCTCGGTCAGAGGGCGCCATTTGACTTTGCGGTTCAACGAGAAAGCCAACTGCGCCCGCTCTACAACCGATAGCTTCTCGAGCCGGTGCCGTCCCAACTCAAAGATTGTCAGATCCAGCTTTGCGGCCTTCGTGTGCACCAGCAAATCATACACCTTGTCGGTCCAGATGCACTCCCGTTCAATCGACAGCTTCGGCAACACGAAAACAATCCCCGTTATGCCGTGCCTGGCAAGCACCGGCTGGGCATCGGTGTACACGTTCTCCAGGCCGTCGTCGAATGTAATCATCACCCTGTATGGCTTTGCCTTCTTGCTATCATCACCCAGTGCCTCGCTGCTGCATGGGGTATAGTGCCTCTTGATATACGCCAGTTGCCAGTCAAACTCTTCCTGCGTGACCTGAGTGGAGTAACTGGTCGGGAGCTCCACCGTGCGAATCCCATGATACATGAGTATGCGCACCTTGTCACGATTCCACCACTTCAGCAACAGGTTCAACCCCAGATAGTGGGCACAAACATAGAGGAATACGGCGATAGCGTGCTTCATGATGGTTCTTACTTGTTCCGGAACTCCCCGTTGACAACTCGTTCATAGAATGACTCCGTTCGGTGCACCATTGTCTTTACGTCGAACTTCTCCGATGAGTACACCCGGGCCTCAGCACCCATTTCCAGACGAGCTTCCGGATTGGCCAGCAGGTACTCGATCCGCTGAAGCATTAGAGGCTCGTCGGCCAGCGGTATGATATAGCCTGTCCGTCCGTCGTCAATAATCTCACTGTTGCCACCGACATCAAACGCCACTGCGGGTTTGCCGGCCAGTGCGTATTCGATCACAACGTTGGAAAGCCCCTCCGATTCCGAGGTCGATACGCCGATTGTCAGCAGATCCAGCACATCACGTATATGGTCAACGGTGCTGAAGAACCGGCATCGGTCGGCAATGCCCAACGCCTCGGCCTGAGCTCTGAGCTCGGCCTCAAGCTGTCCACGCCCAATCAACAGGAAATGTGTCTCCTTGTTGCTGAGCGAAGATGCCACGTGCAGGAAACGATCGAGCCGTTTGACGGGACGGTAGTTGGCAATAACACCGACAATCGGCACCCCTTCGGGAATCTGCAACGACTGGCGAGTGATCTCCGGGGACCCGTCGGGCTTCAGGGCAACACCGTTGTAGATGACTTCTATCCGGTCAGCGGGGAATTGCTCCACATCGACCACCATCTGTCGCACGCGCTCGGCATTGACAATACAGTAGTCAGCCATTCGGGCCAGCCTTCGTCGCAGCCACCGATGCGTCATGCCCAGATCTCGTCGGCAATAGACCAGTTTCGCTCGCCTGGCTCGACGGGCCGCGAGGCTGCCCACCAGGCGGCTGTCAACGAAATACACCTGAACGATATCGACCTGCTCATCCCGAATGAACTGCGTGATCTTTTGTATCGCCCCGAGCGCTCGAGGAGAGTACAAGCGATTGACATTCAGGAACGTCACCGGGCAGTTGTCGGGATACTGGCCCTGAGACCAGTGCCCGCGCATGTTAAAGACACAGGGCTCGAATCGGGTACGATCGAGGTGGTTAATCAGCGTGATCAACTGGTTCTCCGACCCGCCGCCCGGGATGTAGTTGTCGATGACGTAGGCAATCTTGATCTTCTGCGATGGCGTACTCATGTGTAGCGGGATTCCTCCGTCTTACTCCTCGCCAATAACCTGCCGGTATATTCCACCGAGCAACTCAGCCTGTCCGCGATAGGTATATGCTTTACGCACCCGTTCATACCCGGCCTGTCCCCAGGCCACTACGTGCTCGGGGTGGGATAACGCCGTATCCAGCGCCTCGGCCAGCTTGTCCGGCTCCTCCGGTGCAACCAACAGGCCCTGCACACCATGCTCCATCATCTCCGGAACCCCGCCTACCGAGGCACACACCGTACCCAGCTTCTGCGACCATGCCTCCAAAAGGATGTTCGGCATACCTTCGGAGCGCGAGGGAAGCACCATCAAATCCGCCTGTTTGAGTACCGGCAGCATGTCGTCGACAAATCCCATCAGGTGCACCTTGTCTGCAAGGTCATACCGCTGAATCTGCTGACGAAGGCGGGCTTCCTCGGGGCCATGACCATAGATGTCCATCGTATAGTTGGCACTGCCGAGGCGAGCCAGAGCCTCAATCAAAACATCGTAGCCCTTCTCGTGGCTGAGCCGGCCGGCCGCTACTATACTCATCGGCCGTTCCGTAGCCGGACTCCGCTCAAACTCTGAATCGACCAGCTTTTCGTCCTCAATGGCGTTGAATACGACCCGTATTCTCTCCTTGGCGATACCCATCGCTGTGAGTATGCGGCCGGTCTTTTCCGACACCGTCAGCACCAGGCGGGCCCGCTTGAGCATCACCTTGTGAATCCAGTTGTAGATTCTCACCTTGATGTCCTCGCGGGTCTCACCGCGAAAATGCGCAATCCGCGTTGCCGATGTACCCCGAACGGCGAAATGCCCGAAGAAGTTCGCTTTGTAGTCGTGGCAAATGATCAATGTGGCCTGGTGGCGCTGGATAAGCTCGCGGATCTGCCCCACGGTACTCCAGTCGCCGAGGAAGCGCTCGCAGATCCGAGCCGTTTCGATCCCTGCCTTTTCTGCTCGAGAAAGGAACTCACTCTGCGTACTCTTGCTCACGAACGAGGCACACACGAATCGACAATCGGTCATAGCCCGGCACTGGCCCAGGATTGCCCGCTCCGGCCCTCCGAAGAACTCCGAACTGCGCAAGTGAATGACTTTCATATCTGTTCAGCAACCTTGGCCAGAAAGCGCTCCAGCTTCCGGGCCAGGATATCCCACCCATAGCGCTTCGTCACCAATTCACGCCCCTTCTTGCCCAGCGACGCTCGCAATTCGCTGTCGTTGAGCAGACGCCCTATCTGGTTGGCGAATTCCTCCGGCGTGTCGGCGATTAAAATATTCTCGCCGGGAGTCACCTCAAGCCCTTCGGCGCCAACCGAGGTTGATACCACCGCCTTCTGCATGGCCAGCGCTTCCAGTATCTTCAACCGCGATCCGCCACCAATGCGAAGCGGTACCACGTACACCTCGGACTCCGCGATATACGGACGCACATCGTCCACCGTTCCCGTCACACGGGCGCGCGGATCCTTGTCGTAGGCAAGGACCTGTTCGCTTGGATTGCGTCCGACAAAACTGATCATCGCTTCCGGATAGCGCCTGGTCACCAGCGGCTGGATCTCCTGCATGAAGTGTTTCACGGCGTCCTGGTTGGGTCGCCAGTCCATCGATCCGGTGAAGACCAGCCGCCCGTGAGCCTCGGGCAAATCCTGCGGGTGGAAGTACTCGAGGTCCACTCCGTTCTCCACAACCTGCACATCGAGCTTTGGATGCCAGCCTCGGATCTCCTCGGCCTCCGCCGAGGCTACCGCCGTGGCACCGTCGGCCCAACCGAATGCGCGCCGTTCGAACCGCTCCACCTTGATCATCTGCTCGCGGATATACCAGCGTCGCATCGGGTCGGTTTCATTACGGTAATACCGGCGCCAGATGCGGTACTCCATGTTGTGGGCCACGATCACTTTCTTAACACCTCGTAACCCCTTGAAATTGAGCGCGTACGGTGTCCATTCTGCCACCATGATATCCGGTTGATGCTCAGCGATCAGCTCACGCATCTTACGGTTGAATTGGCGCGTGTAGTGACTGGTCACGATGTACGGGTACGGGCTGAGCAGATTGGCCATCAGCCGGGCATAGAATGCCGGGCCGTGCTTGGGCGGTAGTTTCCGCTTCAATGCCACCGGCGTCATATTGGCCTCGGCGATCCTCCGGAAACTCTCCGAATCGCTATCACCGTAGGCGAGGTAGATGACCTCGTGATCCTTCCCGAGACGGGACAGCAGGTTGAACGTCCGAATCCGCTTGCCGGTGTTGGGCGGCCACGGGAATTCCTCATCCAATACGAGTATCTTCATAGCTTATGCTGTGTGTAACCTCTTCTGCAGGTGGTCATGACGCCTGAGCAATTCGCTGGCAAGATCATCGGGGTCGGCGCCCTGTTCGAATATCTTCTTCCACAGGTAGACATTCAGCAGGTTCCATAACAGGTTGGCGCGGCTGCGGTCGCTCCCCTGAAGCGAAGCCAGCAGCCGGGCATCAAACATCTCACCGGCCATATCCACCAGTGGTTGAAAGAGCGTGTCGGGCAGCGCCCAGTACTGCACCGGAAAGCCGAATCCCAGCTTGGGCCGGTTGATCAATGACTCCGGCACCCCGTGTCTGCGCAGCAGGGCCTTCAGGTAGTGCTTACCCTTTCGGTACTGCACATTCCATGGCAGAGCCATAAGGTAATTACTCAGTTCTGTCGACGCAAACGGCGATCCGAGCCGTGCCCCGCACGATTCACTGAGCATGCTCCAGCCGAAGATAGAGTTCGGGAGGGCATCAACGAGGAATACTTGGGTCGGAAAATCTGCCGACGGATACTCGTCAAAAAGCTCGTGTCGAGATTGCATAGCCCGATGCTCGTCGAGTTCGAGGGCTTGCGATGTTACACTTCGGCTCGCAAACTCACGCATAGCCCACAGGTAGCTGTGCGGATTGGAGCTGTCTGTGGAGAAATCCTGCGCCATTGACCTGATGGAATAGGGAAGGCCGGGCAGTCTCCGAAGTAGCCCCTTGACGCTGTCTTCAAGCCCCACGGATCGGAGCAGGGGCGCTATCTTCTGCCAGCGGGCGAAGGCGTACTGGATGTCGGTGGCGAACAGCTTGTCAGCGAAGTGTCCGGAGAGGTAAAGATCGGTCCCCGACTCCCGGAAGTGATCAAACAGGTCATACAAGAGAGCCGACTGCAGGTGATCCAGCGGTGTCTCAGCAACCCCGATGGCCCGCACAATGCTGCTCAGGTAGCGGCGCGCATTGGTCCGGTAGACTTCGTGCTCCAGCCCGAGGTGATCGGCCATGGTGGTGGCGTACGTGGTCTCCCGTTCGGTCCGGTTGGCGAAGTCAAAACTGGTCGAGACCGACTTGGCCGCGCCGCATTCCTTCTTTGCTACCAGGCCGATTGCCGATGAATCCAAGCCGCCGCTCATCAGCGTGACCGGCTTCTCGGCAACGGCTGTCATGTGGCGGGTCTGTGCGGTCAACGTCTTGTAGACTTGCTCCACAATGGTATCTTCG
>WJKG01000232.1 GCA_014729205.1 candidate division GN15 bacterium
GAGGGTGACAAACCCCGTGCGCTCCGGATCCAGCTCGAACACCGACAGCATGTCGACGGCGGAATCATAGAAAAGAAGCAGCATCAGGTGCACAAGAGGCGGAATAAAAACCAGGTACTGAATGCGGTGGTTCTTGAACGTCGAAAACCGGTCAACCGGGAACGTCCAGGCGAAGATGAGCATGAAGGGGAAGAAGAACGTCCACAGCGGATAGAGGTGATACAGGGTGGTTTCCTCGAATTGCGCCGGCGATATCTGCGACTGCAGGATGACATCGGAGAGCGAGACAAACAACGGGCCAAGCCCGGCAAAGAACAACATTGCGCCAGTAAGCCGATTAAGCCGGTTGGCGAAGTTATCCCGCAGGACGGTCACCGCCAGGAAGACGAGAAACCCGCCCACCAGGAAGTAGAGTAGGGTTGACACTAATTCGAGGTTCATTAGTCCTCACGACGATCACAGGTTGCACAGAGTATGATCGACAGAAACAATGTCCTTACAGATTTTTGGTAATCGTCACCACTGTGCCCTCGGGCGTGGTCTTAATATCGACTTCGTCCATGAGGTTACGGACGATAAAGATCCCTCGGCCGGCGGCCTTAAGCAGGTTCTCCTCGGCCAGGGGGTCGTCAATCTCCGTCGGGTCGAATCCGCTTCCCTGGTCGGTAACGCTTATCTTGACTGAATTGGCCACCTTGCCGACAGTGACCTTCACGGCGCGGTCGTCATCCGGCGATGTCTTGGTGGCGCTGCCGTGTTCGACCGCGTTGTTGACGAGCTCGGAGACACTGATTGCGATATCGGCCACCACCGAGTCGTCCAGGCCCCACTCACGAAGGAAGCCCTCGACGAAGTTATCCACGTCGACCAGGTAGTTCAGGTCCGAGGGGACGGTTATCGTGTTTCCGGAAATTGCTGGTTTGTCCATGATGAGGAGTTCTCCAAAAAAACAGGCAGGTCGCAAACGGCCTACCCGGACAAGTTGACTTCAAATGGAAATGCGAAAAGGTCCCACTGGCTATTTAAACGACGCAATAGCATCATCAACCGAATCGTAGGCTTCGAAAACCGTAACCAGCTTGGTGATCGTCAACAGCGACTGGATTTTCTCGGTTACATTAGCCAGCTTCAGCATGCCACCGTTATTGCGGAGCGTTGTGTAGCTGGAAATCAGTATGCCCAGACCGGTCGAGTTCATCCAGTCAACCTTCGATAAGTCTATGACGACCTGTTTCTTGTCCAGTTCGATGCACTCATGGAGTTTTTCATGCAGCAGGCTGGCATCGGGACCGCCCATGATCTTGCCTTTGGGTTCCAGAATGACTACCCCGTCTTGCTCGCGGTCGCTTAGCTTCATGATAGAAATGCCTCCCAGAACGGGTTATCACTAATCGCTACCACCCAGTGTGGTATGCCTTATCTCGGTACGCATGACATCCGCAAATCTGGCCGTGTTGTCTTACGTACGTCAAATCTCGCCTTCGGGTTGCCGGCCGATTTGGCCGTCCAGCCATCGGCCTAAGCACAATTCACCCAAACAGTTAATTAGCCTAAAAGAGAAAGTCAGGTCAAGTTGATTCTCCAGCGGCGCCCCCTGCAATTACGCGAAAGCAGAACGGCCACTTCCCATGTGGAAGTGGCCGCTGTCAATAATCACAAGCTCGTGCGTCAGACTGCCATATCAGGCAACGACTTTCGGCTTGGCACTGCCGACGGGCTGGTAGACCAGTGCTTTGGTGGGGCAGAACTGCGCGCAGGCCGGCTCGCCGCCGCACAAATCGCACTTGACTATCATATGGTGTTGCTGATCGTGAATGGAACAGCCAAACGGGCAAGCCGCCACACACGCCATACACTTGACGCACTTCTCCTGGTCGATCTCCATCGCGCCCGTTTCCTCGTTGCGGCTGATAGCATCAACCAGACAGGACTTGGCGCAGGCCGGATCTTCACACTGCAGACAGGTGACCGGAACCCACATCTCCTTCATGGGCCCCGCTACCGCGAAAATACGGGTCTGGCCGGGCTTGCCGTTGACCGAGTGGCGGAACGAGCAGGCCAGTTCGCACGTGCGACAACCAATACAGAGGTTGGGGGTAACTACAAACCGATTTGTCATGACGCCGCCTCCTCTCGTCGTGACCAGCCCGCGATTCGCCCCATGTTCGTCGCCGTCTCGGCGCGGTGGCAGGCGTCGCATACCTCGAAGTAAGCTTCAGGGATATCACGCATCTTGCTGAGTGCCCTGGCGAAGTCACGCGTGATTGTCTTGCGTCCGCACTTGCTGCAGGTGATCAGTTCGAATTCCTTGTCCCAGATCGTCCGCTTGTTGCCCTTCTCAGTGTACGGAATGACGTTGGTCGGACAGTTGATCGCGCAGGCCAGGCAGCCAATACAGTCCGGCGGGGGCTCGTCGAGTGGCGAGGCGATCCTGCGATCCGGTCCGCGATCAACCGTCGAGATGGCGGCAAACCCCATGTGTTCGCAAATGCGAGTACACAGGCCGCAGAGGATGCAGTTGTCGCTGTCAATCTTGGGCTCGTAGCTGGTCTGTGTGATGCCGTAATCGGCCGCCAGCTGTTGTATCTCCGGTGAACCGGGACATCGCGCCAGTTGCAGATCGATCAATGTCTTGCGCGCCTCGACCACCTTCTCGGCTTGGGTATTGACGATCAAGCCGTCTTCGACCGGGTAGAGGCATGATGTCACATACTTCTTCCAGCCGTCCCACGACTGCTTCGTAATCTCAACCAGGCACAGTCGGCAAGCGCCGAAGGGCTCGACTGCATCGTGATCGCACAACGACGGGACATCTATGCCCAGTTGCTTGATCACTTTGAGCAGCATTTCACCCTCTTTGGCCTGAACCCGGGTGCCGTCTATTGTCAGATGAACCATCCTGCCTCCTTACGCCACTTTTATCGCATGACGGTTACAGACCGCGAAACAGGCGCCGCACTTGTCGCATTTGGTCTGGTCGATGGTATGTACCTCGCCCTTCTTGCCAGAAATGGCATTGGCGGCACACGCGTGAATACAGGCCATGCAACCATCGCACGCCTGCGCATCGACCTCGTAGGTGATGAGAGCCTTGCATACCCCGGCCGGGCAGCGCTTGTCTCGAATATGGGTCAGGTATTCGTCGCGGAAATATCGTATCGTGCTCAAGAATGGATTGGGACCGGATTTGCCGAGTCCGCACAGCGAGGCATCGATGATGACGCCCGAGAGCTGCTCCATCTTGTCCAAATCGTTTTCAGTTGCCATACCTTCGCTGATCTTCACTGCCAGCAGGTACAGTTGGTACAACCCCTCACGGCAGGGTGTGCACTTGCCGCAGGATTCGTCGACAAGGAACTTCAAGAAGTACTTGGCGACATCCACCACGCAGGTGCCCTCGTCCATGACAATCATGCCACCGGAGCCCATCATGGAACCGGCCTTAGTGAGAGTGTCGAAGTCAACGGAGAGATCCAGCTTGTCGTCGGGTAGACAGCCCCCCGAGGGCCCACCGGTCTGGACCGCCTTGAACGGCCGGTCGTTGCGGATACCGCCGCCGATATCGAACACGATCTCGCGCAGCGTCGTACCCATAGGGACCTCGATAAGGCCGCCGTTGACGACCTTGCCGACCAGGCTGAAAGCCTTGGTGCCGGCCGAAGTCTCGGTGCCGATCTTCGCAAACCACTTGCCGCCGCGATCGATGATCACCGGGACATTGGCATAGCTCTCAACGTTGTTGAGAACCGTCGGCCTATCGTAAAGACCTTTCTGTACCGAGCGAATGTACTTCGCACGCGGCTCGCCAACTTCACCGGCTACGGACTTCATCAGCGCTGACGATTCACCACATACAAATGCACCACCGCCGCGACTGATCTTGATATGGAAGCTGAAATCGGTTCCGAGAATGTTGTCACCCAGCAGACCGTACTCCTCGGCCTCGCGGATAGCCTCCTGGAGAAACTGGACGGCCAGCGGGTACTCCTCGCGTACATAAATGTACCCTTCGCTTGAATCTACCGCATAGGCGCAAATCGCCATGCCCTCGAGCACCGAGTGCGGGTCACCCTCCATGATGGCGCGATCCATGAACGCACCGGGGTCACCTTCGTCACCGTTACAGATGACGTAATGGGGGCGCTCTTCCAGTCTGGCGCATGATTCCCACTTGCGACCGGCCGGGAAACCACCGCCGCCGCGACCGCGAAGTCCGGAAGTCTTGACCTCTTCGATGACCTTCGATGGCGACATCTTGTTCAATGCCTTGGCCAGCGCCTGGTAACCGCCGACCGCGATGTAGTCACGAATGTCACACTGGTTGATGTGCCCCAGATTGCGCAATGCTATGCGCTTCTGGTGCTTGTAAAACGGAATCTCGCGATAGTCGCGGTAGGTCTTCTCATCCGGGGCGGTGTAAAGGAGATCATCGACAACCTTGTTGTTGCGAAGGGTCTCCTCTACGATGCGTTCCACATCTTTCTTCTTCACCCGGGTATAGAATGTCCCCTGGGGCTCCACCACCACCAGCGGTCCCTGCTCACAGAAACCATGGCAGCCAGTCTCTTTCATCGCCTCGACACTGAACCCCTTGATGCGCTTCTTCTTGAGTTGCGACTTGAACTCTGTCACAATCTCAGCGGCACCATTGGCCAGGCAGCCGGGACCGCAGCAGACCATTAGTTTGCGCTTGTGTTTGTCCTGCTCCGTCTGACACTGCTTCTGAAGCTTATCCAGATCCTTCGGGGATGCTACTTTGGTGATTGCCATCTCAGCCTCCCTTCAGGATTTTCTTGGTCTGGTTGACTTTGACATCGGCATAGTACTTGTCGTTGACAATAACCACCGGGGCCATGGAACAGGCGCCGACACAGTTGACGACTTCAATAGTGAACTTCATGTCCGATGTTGTCTGCCCCGCCTTGATCCCCAGTTTGCTCTCCAGTTGGTCCTGGATGAGACCGGCGCCGCGGATGTGGCAGGTTGTGCCCATGCAGATCCGGATCACTTTCTCACCCTTCGGATTCAGGCTGAAGGCGTTATAGAAGGTGGAGACGCTGAAAACCTTGCTCAACGGCACATCGAGATGCTTGGCAGTCTCCTTGAGCGCCTCGCATGGCAGGAAATTAAACTCCTTCTGGATGTCCTGGAGCACGGCGATCAGCGACTGAGGCTTCTGGGGATAGCGAGCGAATATATCCGGAAGTTTGCTCATGTCGTGGTTCATACGGCTACCTTCTGTTTCGCAGCTTCCTTGCCGAGTTTGATACCCTCGGCGAGGACCTTCTCATTGATTGCCAGCACGTCCTTCTTGCGGGCCAGTTTGTCCTTCATGGTTTCCAGTAGCGCTTTCTCCGAGACTGCGCCGGTGGCGCCAACAAAGGCCCCGAGCATAGCAATATTGGCGGCCTTGGCGTTACCGGCTTTGATAGCCATGTCATTGGCATCAACGTAGATCTTCAGCAGGTCGTCGCGTTCGCTCTTTACTTCGATCAGCGAGCTGTTGACGACAATGATCCCGCCGGTTTTGATCCTCGGCTCGAACTTGTCGAACGATGGACGATTGAAAACACATAGTCCGCGCGGATTGGTAATAATGGGCGAGCCAATTCGTGAGTCCGACACCACCACCGTGCAATAAGCGGTGCCGCCCCGCATCTCGGGGCCGTAGGATGGAATCCACGCGACCTGCTTGTCCTCGGCAATACCGGTATAGGCCAGCAACTGGCCGGCGGTCATGATTCCCTGGCCGCCGAATCCCGCAAACATTACTTCATACTGCGCCATCATGCACCTCCTGTCGGACCGCTTTCCGGTGTCTTGTGCACGCCCAGCGGGTAGTAGGGCATAAGCTGTTCACGCAGCCAGGCGGTGGCATCGGTGGGCGTCATGCCCCAGTTGGTAGGGCAGGTTGACAACACCTCCACCAGCGAGAAGCATGTCCCCGCTACCTGGTACTCGAAAGCCCGGCGAATCGCCTGCTTGGCCTGGACGATGTACTCCGGGCTGTGCACTGATACCCGCTGAATGAAGGCGGGCGTTACCAGCGCCGAAAGCAACTCCGACATACGAATCGGAAAACCCGCCTCGGCGACACTTCGTCCGGCAGGGGACGTCGTCGTTACCTGGTCCGGCATGGTGGTCGGTGCCATCTGGCCGCCGGTCATGCCATAAATGGCGTTGTTGACAAAGATCACTGTGATCTTCTCGCCGCGGTTGGCTGCATGGACGATTTCGCCCATCCCGATCGACGCCATGTCGCCATCGCCCTGATACGTGAAGACAACCATGTCCGGGCGCATACGTTTGAATCCTGTGGCCAGGGCCGGGGCACGACCGTGCGGTGCTTCCAGGAAATCGCAATTGAAGTAGTTGTACGCCAGCACGGAACATCCTACCGGCGCGACACCACAGGTCTTTTCCCGGACGCCCAGGTCATCCAGTGCCTCGGCGACAAGCCGATGAATGATGCCATGCGTACAACCGGGACAATAGTGTGTCACGGTCGTGGTCATCGACTCGGGCCGCTTGAAAATGGTCTTGGCCTGTGCTTCCATGAGCTCTATTCCTTAATCTTACTTCTTCTTTCGCGTCTTTTTGGCGGACGACTTACTGGCCGTCGCTTTGCTCTTCGATGCCGACTTCCGCGTGGTCGACTTGGCCCTGGCTGTGCGCGTCTTCTTGCGCCCGGAAGAGAGCTTGATCAGAAGCTCCTTCAATTCCGACGGGCTCGGGACAATGCCGCCGGTGTGGCCGAAGAACTCGCACGGCTTCTTGCCCATGACCGCCTTCTGGACATCTTCGTGCATCTGCGCCGTGCTCATCTCAACCGTGAGCACGGTCTTGATATTCTTCTTCTTGGCTTCCTCGAAAATTGCCTGCTCGGGGAAGGGGAACAGCGAGATCGGACGGAACAGACCGACCGAAATACCCTCTTCCTCTTCAAGCTCATCGATTGCAGTTTGGCAGATACGAGCCATGGTGCCGTAAGAAACCACCATGACGTTGTTCTTCTCGCTGATCTTGTACTTCTCGAATCGCACCTCGTCACGGCACATCCGTTCGTACTTGTCCCGAAGACGCCAGTTGTGCTCCTCGAGCGCATCGGGGTTCAAAAAGAGACTCTTGATGATCTGCGGATCGCGCCCCTGAGCACCGGTAGTGGCCCAGTCCTTGGGTGGTAACTCCGGTTCTTCGAATTTCTCCGGGAAGTCAACCGGCTCCATCATCTGGCCGATCATACCATCGCCAATCATCATAACCGGGTTGCGGTACTTGTCTGCCAGGTGGAATGAAAGCATCATCAGATCAACCGCTTCCTGTACTGTCGACGGTGCCAGCACGAGCAAACTGTAGTCGCCATGACCGCCGCCCTTGACTGACTGGAAGTAGTCCGACTGGGCAGGCAAAATGCCTCCGAGTCCCGGGCCGGCGCGCATAATGTTCACGATCACACAC
>WJKG01000233.1 GCA_014729205.1 candidate division GN15 bacterium
CCGCGAGTGTTTGCCGGATCTGGCGGGCCAGGTGGTAATGCCGTTCGCCAACCACGTGCGGTGCCAGCATCTTGCTGGTCGATCGCAGCGGATCAATGGCAGGGTAGAGGCCCTGGCTGGCGCGTTGGCGGGAGAGAACAATCGAGGCTGACAGGTGTGCGAAGATATGCACCGCCGCCGGATCGGTGAAATCATCGGCCGGTACATACACCGCCTGCACCGATGAAATCGCACCCGAAGCAGTCGAGCAGATTCGCTCCTCTAAGTCGGCCAGCTCACTGGCGAGAGTTGGCTGGTATCCAACCCGCGAGGGCAATCGCCCCAGCAGGCCGGATATCTCCATGCCGGCCTGTACGAAGCGGAAGGTGTTGTCGATCAGCAGCAGAACGTCCTGTCGTTGATCATCACGGAAGTACTCAGCCGCGGTCAAAGCCGTATGGCCGACCCTGAATCTCGCACCCGGCTGCTCGTTCATCTGACCGTAGACCAGGACGGTGTCATCGAGAACGCCGGCTTCCTGCACTTCCGTGTACAACTCCTCGGCCTCGCGGACACGTTCACCGATACCACAAAAGATCGAGACTCCTTCGTATTCACCTACCATATTATGGATCATTTCCATAATCAGTACCGTCTTACCAACCCCGGCACCACCGAACAAGCCAGCTTTGCCGCCTCGTTCCAGGGGAGCCAGAAGGTCGATGGCTTTGATCCCGGTGTGAAACACATCCTGGGATGTTGTTCGCTCAGACAGCGGCGCCGGTTTGCGGTGAATGGAGCGTTCGGTTGTAACCTCGATTGGTTCCTTGCGGTCAATTGCGTCACCGAAGACATTCAGCACCCGGCCCTTGAGCTGTGTACCGACCGGTGCCTTCAAAGGTGCACCGGTGTCGACAACTGCGGCCCCTCGCGAGACTCCCGCTGTTGGCTCCAGCGCCACCGCACGCACCGTGGTTTCATCGAGCAACATCACTACTTCGACCGCCACCGGCTTCTCAGCCTGTATTTTCAGGAGGTGGTAGAAACCCGGCTGATGGTTCTCGAATGACACATCGACAATACTGCCGTGGACGGCGATCACTTCGCCTGTCGCTTGTGCGGTCTCCGTCGGAGTTGTTTGCGCTTCCGGTGCCATTGGTCCTGTCTAATCCTCTTTCGCCTTATCACTCAGGTGCGGGTCGATCAGTTTTTCCTCTAACTCCTCGCGCAGCGCTTCGAGCTTGCCGTCGTTGCTGATCGTCAGGTCCGCCTTTTGCAGCGTGCGCTCCAGGTTGAACAGCTTCTTTTCCCATTCATCCTGCTTGAGGAAGTCCTTGAACTCAGTCGGATCGCGTTCCTTGTCCCGTTCGGCTACTCGCTCGAATCGCGCAAACGGTAACGAAACATCAACACGCACAAGCATGAAGTCATCCTGGTATTGCTCACGCAGTGCCATCACGTCCTCGGGGGTGCGCAGACCTGTTACGGTGATCACCTCAGCGTCAGCACTTTCAATCTGCTCCATTGCCCGTCGCGCAAAATAGTCATTGCCGTGCTGGTGCAATTCCTGTTTCGATATCTCGTGCAGGTTCCGGCGGGTCGGTTCGAGATCCCTTTCGTTTGCAATCTCGCGTACCATATCACCCGTATTGACAACAACGGAGTTACAACGCTCCTTGAGATACTCCGCGACCTCGTTCTTGCCCGATCCGTTTTCACCGACTAATCCGATGATCTGCATAAACTCTGTTGCTCCTTTCTTCACTCGCCGACCGGTTCCTGGCCGTCTGCTGAGTGTGAGCCGTTGCCCAACTGCGATTCCACCCGTGCCACCCGTTTGAGCACCGGTATGACACTATCCGGATTCAGCGAGATTGAGTCGATCCCCTCGCGGACCAGAAACGCTGCGAAATCCGGATAATCGCTCGGCGCCTGGCCGCAAATACTCACCTGCGAATGATGCTTGTGGGCGGTGCTGATCAACTGTGCTATGGTGCGGCGGACAGCATCGTTGGTTTCATCGAACAAGTACGACAACTCCTCCGAATCTCGATCCACACCCAGTACCAACTGGGTCAGATCGTTCGAACCGATACTAAATCCGTCGAAACGCCGCGCGAACTGGTCGGCCAACACGACATTCGAGGGTATCTCTGCCATCACGTACACTGCCAGGCCACGGGCACCGCGCACCAATCCGTGGTCGGCCATCAGGGTGAGAACCTGATCAGCTTCCTCGACTGTGCGACAAAATGGTATCATCACTGCCACGTTGTCCAAACCAATCGTTTCGCGTGCCCGTTTAACTGCCTGGCACTCCAGAGCGAAAGCGTCTCGGTAGCGCTCACTGTAATAGCGCGAAGCGCCCCGGAAACCGAGCATGGGGTTCTCCTCGTCGTGCTCGAACTCGGCACCGCCAAGCAAGTCGGCGTATTCGTTGGTCTTGAAATCGCTCAGACGAACCAGCACCTGATGTGGGTGCTGGGCAGCCGCAATGTGCGCGATTCCGCGCGCCAGATTGTCCACGAAATACTCGGTTTTGTCCTCATATCCAGCGGTCAATTCGGCTATCGTCTTCTTGGCCTTCTTGTCTTTGAGCTTGTCATAGTACACGAGGGCCAGCGGGTGCACCTTGATGATATTGTTGATCACGAACTCCAGTCGCGCCAGACCGATGCCGTCGGCCGGCAAGCGCCACCAACGGAACGCGGCCGCCGGGCTGGCGATATTCATGCGTATAGATGTCCGTGTGCGCGGTAGATCCGTCAGGTCAAGCTCCTGCTCCTCAAAGCTGAGTTCTCCACGGTAGACATAGCCGTTGTCACCCTCGGCGCAGGAGACGGTCAGCATTTCGCCGTCCTCCAGTGTTCTGGTGCCGTCCTCGGTACCCACAACTGCCGGCATGCCCAGTTCCCGGCTGACGATGGCCGCATGCGATGTGCGCCCCCCGGAGTCGGTGACAATTGCCGAGGCGCGCTTCATGACAGGCACCCAGTCCGGGTCGGTTTGATCAGTGACGAGGACGGCGTCGGTTTCGAACTCGTCGATCTGGTCCGGGCTGTCAATCCGCTGCGCTTTGCCGGTCGCGATGCCCTGGCCGATCGCCAGACCGCTCGCCAGCTGTTTGCCCTTCTCGGTCAGGCGATAGCTCTTCATTGAGCCCGCCCCCTTCTGCGACTGTACCGTCTCCGGTCGCGCCTGTACGATGTACAACTCTTCTGTGTCACCGTCCTTGGCCCATTCGATATCCATTGCTTGTTGGTAGTGGCGTTCGATCAAAGCTCCCCAGCGGGCCAGCTGCATGATCTCACCATTGTTCAGCACCGCCTGCTGTTGCTCCTTGTGAGTCGTCTTGATGGTTCGCGTGTCGTTCCCGCGCTTGCCGTATACCATCTTGTGCCTCTTGGTGCCGATGGTTCTGTCGATAATCGGCTCCAGATCGTCATTGAACAGCAGCGGCTTGAACACGGCGTACTCGTCCGGGTTTACCGTCCCCTGAACCACCGTCTCGCCCAGGCCCCAGGCGGCATTTATCATGATCACCCTGTCGAAACCGGTCTCGGTGTCGATTGTAAACATCACTCCCGAACCCGCCTTGTCCGAGCGCACCATCTTCTGCACGCCGGCGGACAGAGCCACTTTCATGTGGTCGAAACCCTTCTCCTGGCGATAGGCGATGGCACGGTCTGTAAACAGCGAGGCATAACACCCCTTGACCGCTTCGATCAGTTCCTGTTTGCCGGTGACGTTCAGAAACGTCTCCTGCTGTCCCGCAAAACTCGCTTCGGGCAGATCTTCGGCGGTGGCGCTGCTGCGAACAGCCACACCGACGTTCTTGGCGCCATAGCGCCGACTCAGTTCGTCATAGGCATGATGCAAATCTGTCGCGATGGCTTTGGGTATGGTCTGGCGCTTGATCAGGCGACGTACCGATTGTCCCACCTTTTCCAGATTTCTGCCGTCAGACTTCAGCGACTGTAACTGCTCAGCAATCTTATCGGTGATGTCGTTCTCACTCAGAAACTGGCGGTAGGCCTCGGCGGTCGTGGCGAATCCGTCCGGAACGCGAATTCCCTCGCGCTTCAAGGCGGCGATCATCTCACCCAGCGAGGCGTTCTTGCCGCCCACCTGGAGAACATCATCCGAGGTGAGATCCTCGAACCATCGTATATAGTCATTGTCCTTTTGCGCTTGCATTTCTGGTATGTCCCTGTTCATCTGCTCCGTGGCTTCCGGTGTCCATCTCATGCGTCTCGTCGTTACTCGCGGGCCGGGAGTTCATCCATTGCGTTTTGGGCGAATTCGCTGTCCGTACCCTCAACCACCCAGACATGCGGCATGTCATAGAGGGGACTTCGTTCGGCACTGTCTATGATCGCTGCCGGTACCACAATGAGTATCCCATTGTGGATATCGCGGGCATTGAGCACGAACTCAAGAGGACCGACGTTAACAGAGGGCGTCAGTACCACAGCCTGAAAACCGTCCCGGTGCAGTCGGTCGTATGCGTCGTTTGCCCCTGAGACGACAATCACTGGTATGCCCGATTGAATAATGTAGCGGCTGACGAGTCCTCCTCGACCGTCTTCCACTACCAATATCGCATCCAATTCCATGTTAGTCTCCAAACGTGCTTGCTCTTCGGACCCGTGAGAGTGGGCCCATTCCATTGCTATATGAGACTATTAAACAAAGACCGTGCCAGAATGAGCAATTCTACGGCAACTACCTGTGCGACAACCCGATAATACGCGTGGCAGAGGTGAAAGGGGGCTCGCGTGTACCGATTTCTGTGATCAGTAGGGACAAATTCACCAAATGTCCACGAAAGAACAGTACACGGGAAGATGAGTGATTTGGAAGGAGTAAAAGAGAGTACAGCTCAAGGCCGGCCAGCGACTACTTCAAGCCGTGTCTTTCCAGCTTGTTGTAGATCATGCGGCGACTGATACCCAGCAATTTCGCCGCCTCCTTGCGGTTGTTGTTTGTTACCAGCAACGCCCGCTGAATCATGGTCTTCTCGACGCTCTCAAGTGGTGTGCCGACATCGAAACTCACCGTCATGCTGGTGCGCTCACCATCGCGCAGGCGCGGCGGCAGGTGTTCCAGCAGCAGCTCTTCTCCCTCACAGATTAGCATTGCGCGCTGGATGACATTTTTGAGCTCCCGTACATTGCCGGGCCACTCATAGGCTTCCAGGCGCAAAATCACATCGGAAGCTATCGTCTTGACGTTGGCGTGCAACGACTCGTTAAACATCTCCACGAACCGGTTGATGAGCGGACGTATATCCTCCGGGCGTTCACGGAGCGGCGGTATCTCAATTCGGAAAACATCGAGCCGGTAGAACAGGTCTTTGCGGAATTCGCCTCTTTGGGCCATAGCCACCAGATCGGCGTTGGTGGCGGCAATCACGCGCACGCCACTGGTGACATCTTCGGCGCCCCCCAACCGCTGGAACTTCTGTTGTTCGAGGACGCGTAGCAGACTCACGCGTACCTTTTCCTCGACGGCGTCGATCTCATCAAGCAGCACCGTGCCGCCATCGGCGCGCTCGAATACACCGCGATGCCGCTCCACCGCACCGGAGAATGAACCGCGCTCGTGGCCGAACAACTCGCTGGCGACAAGTTCCGTGGGCAGACTGCCCAGGTTGACGGCCAGGTACGGCTTCTCCCGTCGATTGCTCAAATGGTGAATGGCCTGCGCCGCCAGGTCCTTACCCGTACCTGTTTCGCCCATAAGCAGGATCGGGATATCCACACTGGCAGCTTTGCGGATGCGTCCAAAGGCTTCCTGCATGGCAGCCGACTGGCCGATGATCTTGTGGAGCTGTGTGACCTTGTTTGACTCAGGAAGGGCCTCCTCGGTCGGAGCCGGATGCTGGTCCTCGACCGCGGATTCGATGATTGACCTCAGTTCATAATCACTGACCGGGATCTTCGTATAGTGGTAGGTGCCTTCAGATAGCCAATTGGCTACCCTCCCGGCATCTTCCGCGGTCGTCAGAATGATAACCTGCGGTTGCGGATGGTGCTGCTGGATCTGTTCCAGAAGACTTTCGCATGCGAGTAGTTGTTCCTGCGGCACGATAGTATCCAGGATAATCACCGAAGCTGGATTGTCCCAGAATTCGTCTGCGAGATGGTCAATGCTTGGATGCCAAATGATGTTGGTCTGGTAGCCCGACATGACCGCACTTATCCGTTCTGCCAGACGCCCCTCGTCGGATATGACGGTGATAGTCAGTTCTTTGATAGTCCGCACGCGGCCCCTCCAATAAAGCAGAACAGAATCGTTTAGTGCTGCCCGCCTCAACAGAAGGCTCAGCGGTCATTAAATCAGTTTGGCCTTTTCGACAAGAGGCACAATCCTATCATTACAGGAACAACAGTATACGCACTGCGGCAGGTATAGGCAAGTTGTGTTTTCCAGTAACTGACAGGTGGCTTGCTTAGTCGCTCAGCATCTGCTGGAGCTTCATGGCGTCCTGAGGGGCATAGCCATTTTGATCATTGTCAAAATAGCAGAATACGTGATGTCCCTTTGACAGCCAGGTGTGTAGTGCTCCCGCCCAGCCGGAGAGCATCTGGCCGCCGTAGTGGCCTTTGTAGGCCTCATGCGAGGGGCCATGCAGGCGCACATACACGAAATCAGCGGTCACTTCTTTGGGCGAGGTTTCCCCCTTGAGGTCGAAAACGCAGAACGCGGCATTGTGTGTCTGTAGAAGATCATACACATCATCGGCCCACCATGATTTGTCACGGAACTCGAATGTGTAGCGGTGATCCTTGGGGAGCATGTGTAGAAACCGCTCCAGCCGTTCAACATTCCGCCGCCAGTGCGGTGGGAGCTGAAAGAGGATCGGCCCTACGTGACTATTGAGCAAGTCAATACGCTTGAGAAACTTACGTGCTGCCGACTGGCTCTCGCGCAGTTTCTTCATGTGCGTGATATAGCGGCTGGCCTTTACGGCGAAGATGAAGCTGTCATCGACCGTACGCACCCATTGCTGGAGTGTGCGGCGCCGCGGCAATTGATAGAAGGAGTTGTTAATCTCGACAGTTGGGAATCGATGGGAATAGTATTCCAGCCACTGATCCTGAGGCACATTGGGGTCATAGAAGGCATTCCGCCAGTGTTCGTAGTTCCAACCGGATGTGCCAATCTGGAGGTTTGCCGGCTTTGTCATAGAGCCTTTCATCCTGTGGAAGTGAACTTCCATGCTAGAGAGTTGTTGCTGTTGTAGTGCCGTTTGAGTCAGGATTAAAGCCGGGGATCCAGCGTGGTGCAAGCGCTGAGAGGGGGGATAGCAGCCACGCTGGATCGGTCACGGCGTCATTCAGGTGAACAGAACCACCATCCCTGGCAATTCCCTTCGGGTGCTTCGGATCCTCATAAACAAAAGAACCTATCCTATTCCAGGTTCTTCTTTGGGGCGTTCGCCCGGCTTATCAACAATCTGTACCACCGTCGCCTGAGGGCCTTTTACGCCCTCCTCTTCGGAATAGCGTACGCCGGTACCCACACTCAGGCGTTCGAAGTCGCCCGATGTCACTGAATTCTGGTGGAAGTAGATGCGACGACCATCCATCGTGCGAAGGAAGCCGTGCTCTTCCTCAGGACGCAGCTCCTCGACTATGGCCACAGCTTCCTGGTCGGGATGGGTCTTGACCTCACCGCGTTGCTTTTCGGTAATGCGTTTTACCTGGCGTTCGGCTGCGTCGAAAGACTCGCGAATGAGCGTGGCCAGCGGCTGATCCAGATCATCCGCCGGTGTTTTCTTATCCACCACCACTTTTTGCGAGGGCGGGATATTCAGCGTGATGCGCACACGGAAGGGATTTCCCGTGTTCTGGCTGCTCTGTTTGCGTTCGAGAGAGACCTCGCCGCTGGTGATGTAGTCGCAGAAGCGCTCGATCTTGTCCATGCGGCTGAGGATCAGATTCTCCAACTCCTCGGTGCGAGCTATATCGCGAAAACTGGTTTCAAGTGGCACTTGCATGTTACTTGCCTCCTTTTTTGGAGTCGTTCTGTTCGCAGTATGCTTGAGCCATTCGGTCGATGCTACTGTAGGTGCGAGCCGACAGCCAGCCACCGGCGAAACCGTCGGCGAATGCGACCGCAATACCGATCACGCTGCCGGCGACAGTAGTCAGCAGGCTGCGGCCAATGCGGTCGAGGCCCACAGGTGTCTTGCGGTTCTGGTCACGTCGTATGGCCCACCACGTAAGCGCGGTCTGGCCCGCCAGCCAGAGCACACTGCCCGTTATTGCAAAGGTTCTGGCTTTAAGTGTCATGTCAATTCTGCTCCCTGCCACTGTCACACAGTGGCCATTGGTAATCTGTCTTCAGTTTCAGGTCAGCTTCTCCTGGTGATCCTCGCACAGGTAGGCACCACGGCCCGAGAATTTTCTGCGGACTATTGTACCACCACAGACGGGGCACTCAGCGCCCTCCTCGCGATGTGGCAGAAGGTAGCTCTTCGGCATTCTGTCCGGCTCCGCCTGTTTATCAATAGCCTTCTTGAGAACGGTCTGCATGGCCGTAAACAAAGTTCTGTAGTGCGTGTTCGAGAGCGCCGCGACCCGAGTTGAAGGGTGAATGCGGGCTCGAAAGAGGATCTCGTCGGAATACACATTGCCGATGCCGGCCAGTGTCTCCTGATCCATCAAAGCGGACTTGATTCCGCCCCGCTTGCCCTTCATTATCCGGGCTAACTCGTCGGCACTTGAAATGTCCCGCAACGCGTCCGGCCCCAGTTTCTCGCGGTTGCGAAAAGCCTGGGGATCATTGGTCGGCTTCAGGTGGCCCAGTTTCCGTGGTGCGACATAGGCCAGGTGATAATCGTTGGCCAGATCAAACACCACCTGAGCATGTTCCGGCTGATCGTCGTCATCCTTGTAGTAGGCGAGATAACCGGTCATGCCGAAATGTACCGCCAGCCAGTCGTTCTTACCGAACCGAACAAACAGGTGTTTGCCGTGGCGCGTCGCCTCGTTGATACGCGAGTCCTTCACCAGGCTACTCAGTTTGCGCGATCCGATCCCGTCGAGTACCTGCGTACTGTGCGTTTCCACGTTTCGAACCTGCTTGTGCAGGGCGGTGGAGTTCAGGTATTGCCGGTAGATCTCGACATCAGGCAGTTCCGGCATTGAATCTTCGCCTCCTTACAGGGCAGGGAGAGTTGGAAGTGCTCACCATTGACAGGAGCAGGAGCCGTTGGGCAGGCTCCCACTCCGTGGACAAAACCGTCAGGGAAAGAGCGGTTTCGTGTGCGCTGAGGTGAGAACTTGTCATTATCGATAGAATTCCGGGCCGTACTGGACCGTCAGGTTGTTATCGACGGCAATTGCGCCGCCCTGGTATGCCTCGGTGGTCGCTTCCAGTCGCTCGTTCCACGTGTCAACCTCACCGGTCAGCGTGGCTTTGCCGTTTTCTACTGTCACATTGACCTGGTCACTTTCGACGTATGGACTCCACCACATCTCGTCTTTGATCTCTTCCTGGATCTCCCAGTCGGTGGATGTGACATAGAAGTCACTGGGGATTACGTACCAGTCATAGTCATACGGGTACCACCAGTCGTAGTCGACATACGGGCTGTACACCAGAGCTTCGTTCGGCTCATCAACCATCAGGTTATTGTCGACGGCAACTACGCCGGAGACCTGAGCCGCGATATCGTCTGCCTGCGCCTTGTCAAAGTAGGTGTCGACGGTA
>WJKG01000234.1 GCA_014729205.1 candidate division GN15 bacterium
AGCAGATGGAGAAGATCTTCCGCAAGATCGCCTTTGAAAAGGCGGTGAAGAAGAAGACGAGTTGGACAATTGGTGAGCGCAATCTCGAGGGATATCTCGGCCCCACACTGTATATACCGGAGAAGGCGGAGGCTATGCCGGAAATCGGTACGGCCACCGGTCTGGCCTGGACCGGCGCCGGGGGCGACCTGATGTTCATTGAGGGACTTAAGATGCGGGGTAACGGACAGATTTTCACGACCGGTTCGCTGGGTGAAGTGATGCGCGAGTCGATCCAGGCGGCGCATTCGTACGTTCGTTCCAAATCCGATGTTCTGGGAGTCGACTTCAATGACTTCAACGAGTTCGATATTCACATACACTTCCCGTCGGGAGCTATTCCCAAGGACGGTCCTTCGGCGGGCGTGACGGTTTGTCTGGTGATCGCCTCGGTCATGTCCGAACGTCCGATTCGCAATGATATCGCGATGACCGGTGAAGTGACGCTTCGAGGGCGGGTATTGCCGGTGGGTGGTATCAAGGAGAAGATATCGGCCGCGTACCGTTCGGGTATCTATCATGTGGTGATGCCTAAGGAGAACCGGAAGGATCTCAAGGAGCTTCCCAAAGAGATAGTCCGCAAGACGAAATTCACGCTGATTGAGCGTGTGGATGAGCTGTTTGAGATTTGTCTTCTGGACTTCACGCCATCATCGTACACGCTGGAGAAGATCTTCGCGGATGAGATAGAGAAGGCGAAGAAATCCACGCGCAAGCGCAAGAAGACCACTACGCGTACCTCTACCAAGGCGGCCCGTCCCAAGAAGAAGGAATAGGCGGCCATTTGCTAACCTCATGCTAACGGCAAATTCGCTTGACAATCAGGTCGGGCGTGGTCTATATTTCATATGTAAGGGTTGCTGTGGAAATCTGTCCTGGGGCTGATAAGTCCTTTGGCAGCAATTGAATGCACAATGCGTTCGAATGGGATAAAGCTGCTGGAGGAGTTTTCTCCTGCAGGTTGATGTCAGATGGGACGCTGACAGCGACTTGATGTCTTCCCCGGTAACCTCAGGCACTCACTAAAGAGCAGCGAGCTCGATCATTTGTCATGCAAAAGGCTACCTGTCCATTGGAGCTGCTTTTCGGACAAATTGCACAGTAAACACGTATGCGTATAGACACATGGGACGCGCTTGGAGGCGTGTTTCAGCATGGAGGCGTAACACAATGAGAGTAACACACGTGATTGCGACGCTGGCGCTGGTCCTGGTACTGGTCGGTACGGCGTCTGGACAATTCCAGCAACATCCGAATGACTTCGGTGCCGCTGACACGATCGACATGGTGTTCAGCGTAGTGCCGGACTACACCACCAACCAACTGCATGTGCAGATGGACATGTGGGTGTTCAACGATTCGAACGAGGTTATCGGTTCCTCGACTGGATTTGTGTGGGAGAATGATAATCTGAGTATGGACAGCGCCCATTCTTATCCGGTTGTAACTGACTACTGGGGAATCGGGCCATTTTTCTATGAAGACAGTGACATTGGGATAACGAATGCCAATGATCGTTTCCTTTTCGGTGGTTCAATCCTGTTTCCACCGGGTATTCCCACAGGACCGGACCGTCGCCTGTGGGCCAGCTATTACTTCACGCTTGACGACTGGAATGCGTCTGATTCGATTGTGCTGGACACGCTGGCGTACAGTGAGGGTACGTTCTATACGTTCGTGGGGGCCGGTCAGCTTGGATATACCCCTTACTGGACGGGGCGGCAGGTGATCTATGACAGTGCCTACACGCCGCCATCGAATCTGATTCTCACGCCGGATTCGTTGCATTTCGACGGCATTGCAGGTGGTGCTACGCCGGCTTCCCAGTCGTTCGAGGTGACCTCATCGAATGACTCCCTGGCCTTCAACATCGTCGAGGACGCGAACTGGATTTTGTTGTCACCCGTGACAGGGACAACGCCGCGGGAGATTACGGTATCTTTGAACACGTTCGGGCTGTCGGCCGGAACGTATATTGATACGCTGGAGGTGACATCGGCAGATGCCAGCAACTCACCACAGTACGTGGTGGTCAGCCTGACGCTCGAGGAGCCGCCGCCGGAGATAGGTGTTTCTGACAACGTGTTCTTTTTTAATGCTATAGTGAACGGTGCGGACCCATCGCCGAAGACGCTGACGATTACGAATGGGGGTGGCGGTACGCTCAATTGGACCGCGAGCAACAGTGAGATGTGGCTGACAGTATCGCCGGGCTCGGGCGTTGATTCGGGTGATGTAGAGTTGTCGGTCGACGTGACGGGATTGACGTTCGGTGAGTACTACGACACCGTGGTTGTGAGCGATCCGGCAGCTACCAATGATCCGGTTGCGATACCGGTGACGCTGAACATGGCATCGGATCTGCCCATCATAGAGGTCGATTCGCCGGTTGTATACTCGGTGATCCCGGATTATGTGTCACCTATTGACCCGATCGAGTTGGGTATTCGCAACGGTGGCCAGGGAGCCATGAACTGGTGGATTGAGGGCGGTGGCCCTCGGATCCTCTCGGTGTTCCCGGATTCGGGGGCTGCTCCGGATACGGCGTTTATCGAGATCGACGATGAGTATGCCTCATCGTTTGCACAGTTCACAGATACGCTGTGGGTCTATTCGAACGAGGCGGTGAACTCACCGGTACAGGTGCTGGTGAAGACACGGTATGTGGAATTCCCGGCGATGCTGTGGGTGAACAAGGACACGATCAGCTTCGACGTCTACGAATGCGGCCAGGGGGGTATCTTCGGTGGTAATCTGCCGGAAGAGGATCTGATTATCAACAACGCTGGACAAGACAACCCGCTGTATTACTATGTGGGGTATGAGTCTGACCTGTTTGAGGTGACGCTGGATTCCGGCGAGACGAACGATGTCGGGACAGTGAAGGCGCTTGTGGATGATCTCCCGCTGGGCACCTATTACGACACCATCTGGGTTTCGGCGCCGAAGGCGTTTAACAGCCCTCAGATGGTTGTGGTGGAGTACAACATGCTTGCCGCTACCCAGCCGCCCGAGATCCTCTTGCAGAGAGACAGCATCGTGATCACCAGCCAGGAGAATTCAGGGCCGGTGCTCAAGGGTCTTCTGCCGATCTACAATGCGCATCCCGGCTGTATGGCCTGGGAGATCGATGAGAGCATTGGCTGGTTCTATCCGGACACGCTGCAGGGTAATCTCCCCGGCAGTGTGGAGTTGATTGTCAACACGGTGGGATATCCGTTCGGACAGTATGTCGAGACATTCGATGTGACGGCGGCCGGTGCTACGAACACACCATATGATGTTACGCTGCATTTGAAGGTCTGGAGGTTCCGTGGTGACGTGAACTACGACGCAGCTGTGAATATCCAGGACCTTGCTTACTATGTCCAATACTTGTTCAATTTCGGTCCTGCTCCGCAGCCTGAGCGATTGGTAGGCGATGTGAACTGTGACCGCCGGATCAATATCGAGGACATGACGTACTTTGTGAACTACTTGTTCAACGGTGGGCCGATACCGTGCGGTAATCCGTTCAAGAAGTAGGTTACATGGTATGATTCGGGCCGATCCTGTGATTGGACTGAACAGATACTCGAGCAGCGCCGTTATACTACCGTATAGCGGCGCTGTCGCTTATTGTCTTTGCTGTGAAGAGGTTTAGAGGATCATAGTTGACAATATGGGCTTTGCACGTATCTTTTCATAGAACCCGCCCGCCTACTTCGGTGTTGCTCACTGGACTTGCAGTATTGACCGATAGAGAAGATTGAGTATACCCCACAAGCCGTTTTGGAGGCAACCGTGAATTCACATGTAAAGCACCTGTTTGCCGGAGGCATCCTGCTGTTCATCGTCGTCCTGAGTTTCGGGACAGTTGTTGCCGATGATGCCGATTTAGTTGATTGGGACAAAGCATCTCCCTCGGAGATCCACCAGCGATTAGGGCAGAGTAAAGCCGAGGCCCTGCTGGATCAGCAGTTCTACCGCAAGCTGATGGCTCAGGAAAAGGGTGTGACCAACCAGACCGCCTATGATGTTCTACACTATGATATCGAAATGCGCATCAACGACACGACGGAGTGGATTTACGGACGGGTAGGTGTGACCGCCCAGGTGTTGGACAACTTCCTGCAGATTATCGAGCTGGATTTGCTCAGCAACATGATTGTGGATTCGGTAACAACAGACAGTTCGCAGTTGTCTTATTCTCGCAATGGTGATATCCTGTCGGTCGATCTGGGTCGTGCCTTCGAGCCGGACGAGCAGTTCACATTTGACGTGTACTACAATGGGCACCCCTCGGAGGGCGGCTTTCAGGGATTCTCGTTTGATACGCGCGTGACGGGCAAGGTGATGAGTTCGCTCTCTGAGCCGTACTTCGCCCGTTCCTGGTGGCCGTGCAAAGACCGCATGGACGATAAGGCGGACACGTATAGTATCGCAATCGAGGTGGATACCTCCTTCTATGTTGCCTCCAACGGAACGCTGGATTCGGTGGTCAATCCGTTGGGCAACACGCACACCTACTATTATTCTGTGAGTTATCCGATGGTGACATACTTGTTCTCACTGGCCATCTCCAAATACACGGTGTGGTATGACGAGTATGTCTATAACAGTGGTGCGGATACGCTTCCGCTGGTGCATGCGGTATACCCGGATTGGTACAGCTACTCGCTGCCGCGCTACGGAGAGACTCCCAATATGCTTGCCGCGTTTGAGGAAGCGTTCGGCGCGTACCCGTTCCGTAATGAGAAATATGGCCATGCCAACTTCGAGTGGGGTGGTGGTATGGAGCACCAGACCATGACCAGTATGGGCGGATCGTCATTTGGTTTCTCGCTTCCTGTGGTGGCACACGAGCTTGGTCACCAGTGGTGGGGCGATATGATCACGTGTGAAACCTGGACCGATATCTGGCTGAATGAAGGCTGGGCTTCGTATTCGGAAGCGGTGTGGACTCTAGCTGACGAGGGCTGGAGTGCCTATCGCAGCTACATGAACAGTATGGCGTACACGGGCGGGGGAACGATCTACCGGGCGGATACGACCGATGTGTGGAGCATTTTCCACTCGGGACTGGCGTATGATAAGGGGGCCTGGGTAGTGCACATGCTGCGCGGTATGGTGGGCGATTCGCTGTTCTTTGCCGGTATTGATGCTTACTACAACTCTGAGCACCAGCACGGCTCGGCGACGACCGAAGACTTCAAGAACGTCTGGGAAGCTGCCACAGGCTGGGAGTTGGATTTCTACTTCGACCAGTGGATCTACGGTACCTATCGTCCGGATTATGACTGGGCGTGGCTGGTGGAGCCGTCGGATTCTACCGGATATGATCTGTACATCTGGATCGAGCAGATGCAGACCTCAAATCCGCAGGTGTTCACGATGCCTGTGCCGTTCGTGGTCTCGTACTCCGGTGGCGGTAACGACACGCTGAAGCTGTGGGTTGACCAGGACGAGATGTTCCTTCGCGCGAATGTGCCGTCGGATGTGTCTGATGTGCAGTTGGACCCCGCGGATTGGGTGCTCAAGTACGAGAGCGAGGAAGCTTTTGGCGTTCGTCTGATTACGATGGAGGATGAAGTCGATACGGCGACACAGTATACACCATACTCGTATGCACTCGAGGCCAAGGGCGGGGATACCTCGAATTACCTGTTTGTCCTGTCCGGGGGCAGCCTGCCTCAGGGCCTGACGCTCAGTGAGGACGGGGTGATCAGTGGTACGACGACGGAGGTTGGTGATTTCAGCTTCCAGGCGTATGTCACGGACAACGCCAAGCTGGGTGCCGACTGGCGCACGTATTCGCTGACAGTCGCCGAAGCCGAGGGGATCCCGGGTGATGTGGTTTCCGACGGTTCGGTGAATGTCTCCGACCTTACCTATCTTGCCGCCTACTTGTTCAGCGGCGGGCCGGATCCGGTCAATCCGAACACGGCTGATGTGAACGCCGATTGTTCTGTCAACGTGCAGGATCTGACGTATCTGGTGGCATATCTGTTCGAGTCCGGGGCTGAACCGCTGATGGGATGTGTTCAGCCGTAACGAATCATGACTGCGGTGTCAATCGGCACCGGCGATGAGTGATAGCGAGAGGGCCTCTCACGGCAGGTGAGAGGCCCTTTCCCATTGGCTCCCTGAGGGTCTGGTGAGCGGATAGAGGCGGTTTTTTGTTGGCATGTGGCCGTCTGGTGAATATCATCGGGAGAGGATCAACTACGTACACGCCTGTGCTGACTAACGGAGAGGATACGGTAGGGAAATGCAGCGGCCCCGAACCTTCCATATCGTGACATTCGGCTGCCAGATGAACCTGGCGGATTCCTCGACGCTTGCTTCAGCCCTGATGACACGCGGCTTGAGCCGGGTGGACAGCGAGGACGAGGCCGATCTGATTGTGGTCAACACGTGTTCGGTTCGCGAAAAGGCAGAGCAACGGGCCATCGGTCGGTTGAATGAGATGCAGCGCCACAAGCGCACCCGGCCGCACACCAAGCTGGCGGTAGTGGGCTGTATGGCCCAGCGCCTCAAGGACGAACTGATTGATGTCGTCCCTCACGTGGACTACGTGCTGGGGACGGATCGTCAGTTTGAGTTGCCGGACGTGATCGACGGTATCGAGGGTACATCGAAAGTGATGACGGCGTTCGGGCATGAGGAGATCGACCGCCTGGCGCCAATCAAGGAGAATTCGTTTTCGGCGTTCGTGACGATCTCCCGGGGGTGTTCCAACTACTGTTCGTATTGCATTGTGCCGTATGTACGCGGCGTCGAGAGGCCACACGACCCGGCCCGGATTGTGCAGTCTATCAACGAGTTGGTGGACGATGGTGTGGTGGAAATCACGCTCCTGGGGCAGAATGTCAACAGCTATCGTTCTGGTGATCTGGACTTCCCCGGGCTGCTCCGTCGCGTCCTAGATGAGACGCCGGCAAGACGGTTGCGGTTTATGACATCGCATCCTAAGGATCTCTCTCGGGATCTGGTGGACCTTATGGCGGGCGAACCACGACTTCTGCCACACATTCACCTGCCGCTGCAATCGGGCAGTGACCGTGTGCTCAAGAAGATGGGGCGCAAGTATACGGTTCAGCAGTACTTTGAGACTGTGGACTATATTCGGGCGCGAATGGCGTATGTTTCGTTGACTACGGACCTGCTGGTTGGTTTCCCGACAGAGACCCGTGAGGAGTTCGCGGAGACACTGGAGGCGACGCGACGGGCGCGGTATGATTCGGCGTTTATGTTCCGGTATTCGGTGCGACCCGGAACAGCGGCGGCCAGGATGCAAGATGACGTGCCGGAAGGCGAAAAGATTGACCGATTGAACACGCTGATCGAGTTGCAGCAAGCGATTGCGCTGGAGTGCAATCAGCGTGAGGTGGGGCGTGTGTGTGAGTCGGTAGTCGAGGGTACCTCGCGACGCAGCCGGCATTTGTGGCGGGCACGAACGGAGGCAAACAAGACGGTGCTGTTTGAGGGTGACGGGATTGAGGTTGGTCAGGTGGTACCGGTACGGGTATTATCGGCCGACGCCTTCACGTTGCACGGAGCGCTGGTAAGGGAGGATGGATGACGGGCTGGATAGCCTTTGTACTGGCTGCCTTGACGGCGGTCTTGGTAGTCTTTTTAACGGTCAGGCTGCGGCTGTTTGCCGATGCTGAGGCCGGTGGGCGTACCTGGTTTGTAGTCGGTGGCGGTTTGCTCTTTCTGGCATTGGTATGGCAGGGAATGAAAGGGCTGCCCGGCTATGATGACTGGTTTCTCGCCGGAGTATATGGCTGGCTGACGGGGTTACAGTTTGTACTGGCCCTGGCTGGCGCGGTGTTTGTTGCGGTGGGGCTGGCGTTGTATTCGGACACCTGGCAGATGCGCCGTGAGGCAATCGAGACTCGCGAACAGAAGCAATCTCTGCTGATGGAACTGCAGCGGGATGCGCGGCGACCTTACCAATTGATGGAGTTGCTGGAATTATCCGTCAAAGAGGTCGTGTCACATCTTCCGAACACAGCCGGTGCCGTGTTTCTGGGGAATCGGTCCCGTCGCCAGTTCGTCCTGGCAGCTTCGGCCGGTTTGACGCGCGAAGAGCTGG
This sequence comes from candidate division GN15 bacterium, assembly GCA_014729205.1. Classification (GTDB taxonomy): domain Bacteria; phylum Zixibacteria; class MSB-5A5; order GN15; family FEB-12; genus WJKG01. The sequence goes on from WJKG01000234.1 coordinate 8,120, forward strand.
CCAAGCTGGAGTACTATCCGCTGGAGCGAAGCTTGGTGGGACACGCCGTGGAGAACGGCGAGCCGGTAGTTTCCGGGCGGTTCGAGTTCATTGACAGAGATGGGAATTTGAGCTCATCGCGGTTCGCATCGTGCCTGGTCTTGCCGTTGATCTCCGAGATGGAGAATATAGGCGCCATGATCCTGCTGAACACGGATGCAGAGGCGTTCGATCGGGCCGATATCAACTACCTGGCCCCGGTGGCGGGTTGGCTGGGCGAACGCATTCGAGTGGCACGGTCCACGCGCGAGATCAGCACCGAGCGTGGTAAGCTGCAGGCATTGCGCACGCGCCACAGCGATGTCTGGTCGCGGCTCACGGCAGCATCGGCGGCACTGGGTTCATCGGATGCGCTCAAGGAGTTCTGTCGCTCGATGGTTGGGCTGGCTGAGTCCGGATCGGTACACCTGGTCGGGGTGGTCAGCGGTGAGCTTCGGTTCCTGGGTGACAGTGAGCCCCTGACGGATGTCAGCGAGAATTACCGGACGGCGCTGGTGAATGCGCTCGATAGACACAAGCCGTTGATTATTAACCAGGAGGCGACCAGCGAATCCGGTCGCAGCTATGTGGCGATATCGACCCTGGTCTACCCGGTGGGTGAGCAGAAGAACCCATCGGCGCTGTTGTTGCGTCGCGAGGGTGGTGCCATGGAGGTGGGGGAGGATGATCTGAAGGCGTTGGCGACTTTCGCTCGATTGGCGCGAGTGGGTATTGAACGCGATCAGACTATCCGTCAATCGCTGTCGCGACGCAAGGGATTCGCTCGTGTGGTGGATTTGCTGCGTATGGAGCCCACGCCGGAGGGCAAGACGCCACTCGGTGTATTTGCCGAGCGGTTGGCCGACATTTTACCGGACCGGTCGGTGACGCTGGTTTTTGAACGACAGACCGATGGCTCGCTGTTGTTGTCCCATGGATTTAACTATCAAACCGACGATCTCGAGAACTGTCATTTGTTGCCGGGCGAGGGATTGATTGGCGAGGTAGTGGCCGGGCGCCGGGGACAGTTTGTGTTTGGACGGCGATCGGTGGCCAAAGCAGTAGAGGGAATCGAGGCACAGAACCGCGAGGCGATACTGCGGATGCTGGGTGAACGGGGACTGTCCGATTTCATGGCTGTCTGCCCCATATTGCATATGGATCGCGTGATGTCAGTGGTGGTCGCCATGGCGTACAATGTAGCCGAGTCGGAGCGTGGAGAGTGGGAACGTCTGGTGACGCTGGCGACGGGGTTGTACTCGGTGCGTCATACGGTTACCGCCCTGCAGGCGGAGTTGCGTCGTCACGAAAAGGAACGTCCCGCCGACAAGCACCTGGCCGTGGTGGCCAATGAGTTCAACAATCACCTGTCGGCGATAATCGGCAATGCCGAGCTGGCGCAGCAGCGTGAAGAGTTGTCGGGCGATGTGCGTCAGCATATTGTGAGCATAGTCGGTGAGGCGGAGAAGGCGGCGGCGTACTTGAAGGAAGTGATCGGTGCCGAAGAGGTGACAGAGGAGGGGACGTCGCGAGCGGTATCGCTTGGCGACATGATCTCGGAGTATCTGTCCCGATGTCGGATCTCCGGCCATCTGCACATGATTGCCGGTCAGGCGCGCGAGGTGTATCGGAACTTCGAAGCATCGCACAGGGCGCGAATCAAGTCCGAAAAGGCGCGCCAGCTGTTTGTCGGTGCGCTGGAGCATTTCAGCGAGGTTGCCTCGGATAACGATGTCATCACGGTGTCGACCTACGAGCGCGATGAATACGTTTATCTGGATATTGCCCGGCATCGCAGGGATTTCTCACCGGTTGGTCAGGTAGCCGGGTTTGGTCGGTATCGGGTGGTTGATGAGCAGGTGGCTGAGCGCTCGGATCGACGTTTCCTTCAACCACTGAAGGAGTCGCAGAGTAGTTACTGTCTGGATACGGGGCAGGATGCTCCGGCGTATCTGTCGTTCCGTTTTCCGGTGGTTACCTTGGAAGTAGTCGGTCCAGCCAGTGTTGGGGACAGCGGCCTGCACATTCTGGCGATAGATGATCAGGCGGTGATTCTGGATCTGATTTCGGCAATGTGCCGCTCAATGGGTCATCGCGTGTCTACCGCCGACAGCGGGGCGGAGGGGCTGAAGCTGGCTCGGTCTGAGGACTTCGATCTGGTGCTGACCGACCTGGCTATGCCGGATATGTCTGGCCTGGAAGTTGCGCGCCAGATTCACGCCGAGCATCCCGGGATTCCCATAATCCTGGTGACGGGATGGGAGGGAATGGTTTCAGAGGAGGACCTAGCCTCGGCCGGAATCACCAAAATGCTCAACAAACCCTTTAGGATTGAACAACTTACCGAGATTATCAAGTCTGTCAATGTAAGCTGATTGTAAACGTCGCCCTGACCGCTAAACCGGGCTTCTCTTGAGTCCGATACTAAGAAAAAGCATCGAGACTTGGAAAGGGCAGCCATGAGCGACAAGTTTTCAATCATCGAGGAGATTCGCAGTAACAGCAAACTTCTTTCGCTTCCGCAGACGTTGTCGGAGATTCTCGATGAGGTGGGTAAGGATAACTTCTCACCGGATCGACTGGCCAGTATAATTCTCAAGGACCCTTCGTTGACCGGCAGGATCCTCAAGCTGGCCAATTCACCATTCTACGCGCGATTCAACAAGATTACAACCGTCAATCAAGCCGTGTCACTGTTGGGTGTGACGACGGTGAAGTGTATGGCGTTGTCGACTTCTGTGTTTCATCCGGACAAGATTGCCAGTGAAGCCGGGGTTGATCCGAAGTCATTCTTCACGTATGTGTTATCCATAGCCTCAGCCTCGGAGAAGGTGGCCACAGCAGTGGAATACCGGGCGCCGGAGGAGGCGATGGTAGCCGGCTTGCTTAATGAAATCGGCATTCTTTTTTTCCTGCACCACCATCCGGATCGATACCGGTTGATCATGGAGAAACAGGTGCCGGCGAAGTCGCTTGATGAAGCCGAGCAGAAGATGTTTGGGATCGACCACGCCGAAGTAGGCAAGTATGTCGCCGAAGCCTGGGGATTGCCGCCGTATATGCTAGACGCGATCGGGGCACATCACGGTCGTCCAATTCGCGAGGAGGGTGCTTCTCTGGGCAATATTGTTCGGCTGGCGGTATTGCTGACCAACGACAAGTTCTCTGGTTTTGAGCCCTGTTTGGAGACGAGGCTGTCGCTGATCAATGAGGCGTCGCTGACTCTTAGTCTGGACAAGGATGAGGTAGACCAGATTTCCTCGCAGTTGCTCTCGAGTACGATTGACATGGCCGAATATCTGGGACTGGACATTGGCAATATCGAGCAGATGCTGGTTTCGGCCAATGAGGAGATCTGGAAGTCCTATCTGATCATAGAGAACCTCTTCAAGGAGCGCCAGGAGCTCTCTCGGAATCTCTTGGAGGAAGAGCGGGCCAAAGGCGCTATAGAATCCAAGAATGTCGCCATGGCGACGTTGTCGCACTATATGAACAACGCGGCCATGGCAATTTATGGTCGTTCTCAGCTGCTTCGTATGATGCTTGACAAGGGGCAGACGGAGCGTCTGATGGAGCGTCTGGACGGCAACCTGAAGGTAATCGATCAGTCGGTGCGCCGTATCGTGGCGGTGATGGAGGAAATGAAAGAGATTTCTCCGATCGACGAAGTCGCCTTCCACAACATGTCCGAGGCAATGAACATCGACGACCGGATTGCGTTTCGTCTGGAGAACATGTCCGACGATTTCGAAGAAATCCCGGTCGAATAATCAGCCATTTCCTGTCGCTGCAGCCCATCAATCAGACTTGATTTCATGGCGGTCGGCTGCGTACTATGTTTGATATGCTGAAGTACTTCACAGCGGGTGAGTCGCATGGTCCGCAGTTGACCGCCATTATTGATGGCTTCCCGGCCGGACTGCGGATTGATGAGGACCGTCTGAACTTCCAGCTGGCTAGACGCCAGAAGGGGTATGGTCGTGGCGGTCGGATGAAGATCGAGCAGGACCGCGCTCAGATCGTCTCGGGGTTGCGCCATGGCTGTACGCTCGGTAGCCCGATTACGATCGTCATCCCCAACAAGGACTGGGAGAACTGGTCGCAGATCATGGATCCGTTCGAACAGCCGCCAGAGGAACTGCACTTGAAGCTGGAGCGGTTGGCGAAGGAGACGACCTATCCGCGGCCCGGTCATGCTGATCTGGCGGGTGGTATTAAATACAACCATAAGGACCTGCGCAACGTGCTTGAGCGCGCCTCGGCTCGCGAGACGGCGGCACGCACGGCGGTGGGGGCGATTGCCCGTCAGTTGCTGGAGTATTTTGGAGTGCAGTTTGTCTCGCATGTCGTAGCGATTGGTCCGGTGGTCCTGGGGGATGGCTACGATACGAGCGATCTGGCCTCGCTGGTGGAACGGACGGAGGCGAGTGAGGTGCGCTGTCTGGATCCGGAGGTGGAGCAGCAGATGATTGCGGCGATTCGCGAGGCGAAGAAGAAGCGTGATTCGCTGGGCGGTATTGCCGAGTTGATCGTGCGCGGGCTGCCGGTGGGGCTGGGTGGTTTTGCACAATGGTCGCATCGCCTGGACGGGCGCCTGGCGGGGGCGCTGATGTCGATACAGTCGGTCAAGGGCGTGGAGATCGGGCTGGGATTCCGCGGAAGTGACCGTCGCGGGTCAGCATTCCAGGATGAAGTGTTTTACGACAAGTCGCGTCCGGAGCGCACCAAGGGCTACTACCGCAAGACGAACAACGCCGGGGGCATCGAGGGGGGCATGACCAACGGCGAAGATCTCGTGGCGCGGGTGTTCGGTAAGCCAATCTCGACGCTGAACCAGCCGCTGAAGACGGTCGATGTGGCGACGCATGAGCCTGCAGAAGCAATGGTGGAACGTACTGACAATTGTGTGACGCCGGCGCTGGCGGTGATCTGTGAGGCGGTGGGGGCGATCACGATAGCCAAGGCGTTTCTGGAGAAGTTCGGGGGGGATAACATGGTCGAGATCGAGCGGGCGTATCGGGGATATTGCGAAAGCGAGTACTAGGGTGGGCGTGCCCCGTGCCGTGCGCCATTGGGCGGTAAATCGTTGCCTTTGACGGGGTTTGGGGCTACTTTTGGCGGTAGATGAGAACGCAGTCAACTACCGGATCAAAAGGAGTCCCCCGATGAACTTCACGGTTACAACTCTATCCTACAAAGAGAACAAGGCAGAGACGCTGGTATTGCTCGTGCCGGAGTTCGACAAGATCACGGACACGCGGCTTAAGCACCTCAATGACGCCTCCCGTCAGGCCGTGGCAGCGGTTGTCGAGAGTGAGGAGTTTGTGGGCAAGCTCGAGCAGATGGTGACGATCATGGCACCGGAAGAATACCCGTACAAGCGGGTGATCCTGGCCGGTCTTGGAAAGCGCGAGGATGTCGATCATGACAGTTTCCGCAAAGCTGCTGGGTATCTGTCCCGATACCGGCCGCTTCGGCATTCCAAGTCGGCGGTCTTTCATCTGGGTCGCTATGAGCAGGACGCGTACCACCAGGCGGTGGTCGAGGGGCTTCTGCTGGGTGGTTACAAGTGGCGAGAGTACAAGACCGGCGAAGGAGCCAAAGAATCCAACCGACTGGAGACGGTCACGTTTGCGATTGATCAAAAGCGCCTGCAGAAGAAGCTCGCCGCTGCCGTGGAACGGGGGGAGATTATCGCCGAGGGGCAGATCCTTACCC
>WJKG01000023.1 GCA_014729205.1 candidate division GN15 bacterium
ATACACGTCGGTGTTCTTCTGATTGATGATAGCATCGATGGCCACAGCGGTCTTACCGGTCTGGCGGTCGCCAATGATCAACTCGCGCTGCCCGCGACCGATCGGGATCATGGAATCAATTGCCTTAAGACCGGTCTGCAGGGGCTCTTTCACCGGCTGGCGCTCCACCACACCCGGGGCGCGGGTTTCAATCTGGCGAGAGTGATCGGTTACGATTGGCCCCTTACCGTCGATCGGCTGTCCCAGCGGGTTCACTACACGGCCCAGGAGCGCTTCCCCAACGGGTACCTGCGCCACCTTACCGGTGCGCTTGACAGTATCGCCTTCATGAATCTGGGTATCGGAGCCAAAAATCGCGGCACCGACGTTGTCCTCTTCCAGGTTCAGTACCAGGCCCATGATGTCATGGGGGAACTGGATCAACTCTGACATCTGTACGTCTTCCAGACCCCAGATACGGGCAATACCATCTCCCACCTGGAGGACCGTCCCGACCGACTCCATTTCGAGCTTGGTCTCGTACTTCTCAAGCTCCTTTTTGATGACAGATGATACTTCTTCGGGGTTGAGACCCATCTGAGCACTCCTGTATTTACGTCGTCTTTCTCTTCACTCTTGCGTCGCCGCGCAGCTTATCACCGCCGCCGACCAGGCACCCGCTGTTTCCGTCATCGGTCGAGCAGGTTACTTTGCGTCCCCCGAATCACTCGGGTGGTGGTCCATGGACGCCGTACTATGTCAGGCCACCTTCACCTTTCGCAACTGTTCGTTGAACGAATCCAGAGCATGCCGGATGGAACCATCGATGATCTCGTTGTGCGTGATTACAATCATGCCACCGAGAATCGCCGGTTTCACCTTTTCTTCAAGCACGATCTTCAGATTAATCTTCTTGGCCAGCTGGTCCTTGAGTTTCTCGCGTTCTTCGTTGGTAATGGGTACGGCCGTGATGACCGTGACCCGCCCGATGCCGCGCTCGGCCTCGACCAGCCGCTCGTATTCATCGATAATCTCAATCAGGAATCCGGCGCGGTGCTTGCGCACCAGCAGCAACAGGAATTCGACAAACAGTTGCTCCAGTTTGCCCGTGAAGATATCGCTGACAAGTTTCAGCTTGTCCTCATCGAGCACCTGCGGGGCCTGCAGGAAGTTGATCAGCGACCGGTCTTTCTTGATGATGTCCCGGACGTCTTCGAGCTGCTCGTATCCCTGGTCGACCAGATTCTTGTCCTGGGCGGCCAGAAACAGGCCCTGCGCATACTTACTGGCAACTTCTTGAGCTAACATCTACGGTTAGGCTTTCTCCAGATTGTCGATGAAACTGCCAATCAGCTCGCGATGCTTGGCATCATCGAGCCGTTCCATAATAATCTTCTCCGTGGCCGACATTGTCATGTGAACCATGTCGTCTTTCAGGGCGACCCTGGCTTTGGCCACATCGCGCTCGATCTCGTCTTTGGCCTTTTCGGTTATGCCCTTGGCCTCGTCACGAGCCTGCGCCTTGAGTTCCTCGGCGATCTTTTTGCCCTCGTCAACAGCCTCTACCAGCTTCTGACGACGTTCGGTGTCGATATCCTTGAGCTTGCCTTCATACTCAGCCGTCAAAGAATCAACCTTCGCTTTTTCGTCTTCGATCGCCTTGAACTCGTCGGCAATCTTATTGCGCCGATCTTCCATAAGCTTCAGAAGCGGCGCCCAGGCATACTTCTTCAGAAGCAGGAAGGTGATCAGGAAACCGACAGCATGAGTTACCAGTTGTGGTAGCTCAGGGATGATTTTGATATCCATAGTCTCTGACCTGTCCTTCAAGTGTCGGGGAAGCACACATGCTTCCCCGTCAACGTGATCTGCTTCTTAACCGAGTTTGCCCATAGCGACGAAGTAGGCGATGAACACGTAAATGGTGAGCGCCTCGATAAAGGCCGCACCGATGATCATCGCAACCTGGATCTTACCAGCCGCTTCCGGCTGACGGCCCATGGCCTCCATCGCCGAACCGACCGCGCGACCAATACCGTACGCGGATCCCACAGCTGCCAGACCCAACCCCAGCGGGGCGGCAAGAGCCAGCATCGAACCAAAATGCTCCATCATGTCCTCCTACGAGTTCTTAACGAATGGTCTATAACCGTTTATTAACTTCCAAACTCAGTGCTCATGCTCCTCATGCGGAAGCATCAGCAGAATGTAAATCGTTGCCAATAATGCGAACACCAGCGCCTGCACCGAAGAAAGCAGCAGTCCCAGGAAATAGAACGGGGTCTGCAACGGAATCCCGACAAAATCGGCGATAAACGGTGTGATGGCGATTCCCATACCGACAAACACGGCAATCAGGGTATCCTCACCGGTGATGTTACCGAAAAGACGAAGGGCCAAACTCATGGGCTTGGCCAGCTCGCCAATGATGTGCAGCGGGAACATCAGAATGACCATTGACCAGCCAATCGCGTCACGCGGTGAACCGGCGAGGTGATGCAGATAGCCACCCAGCCCATTGCGGCGGATTCCCGTCCACTGGGCGTAGAAGAAGACCAGCAACGCGAGTGACAATGTGATATTCAAGCTGGTGGACGGCGAGTGACCCAACGGGATCATGCCCATCCAGTTGTTGATCAGAATATAGACGAACAGCGTACCCAGGAACGGCGTATACTGCTTGGCGTCTTTACCGAGAATGGAATGGAAGAAGTTATAAAGTCCCTCGACAACCATTTCCACCGCATTCTGGAACGGCCCGGGCATCATCTCGCGCTTGTGATAAACGACCTGGGCAATAATGATCAAGATGATTGCCGTGACAAAGGCGTAGATGATGTTGACCCAATGCTCCAGCCAGCCGGTATGCAGATAATGCTCCAGGTAGTAGACCAGACTGGGTAGATGGCTGGGGCCGCCATGATCATCACCGTGACCACCTTCACCATGGCCACCCGATGCAGCCACCATCAGCCACGGCATTGCCTTGGGTATTGCTATTGCCAGAACATGGGCGAAATAGACAAGCATCAAAGCGCCTCATTCAATTGGTTATTGGTCGGAGTGTTGTCCATCCCCAAGAGCACACGGGAGACAACCTTAAGTACCACCACTGCCAACGGAAGAGAAAACCCGATCAGTAGCGGCAACAGACCAAACACTTCTATCTTCAAAAGAAAATACCCTGCCAGGTAAAGCAGGGGGAACTTGACGAACGCTAAGACCGCCACCTGGATCTTGTCCAACTGACCGGGTCGGATTGCGGCACGCACCAGGGCTACGAGGAAGTAGAGGTTGATCATCGACCAGATACCGGCCGACATGATGGCCAGGGCGGTATAGAAACCGGCATAGGGCGATACAAACACCAGGCACAGCAACAGGAGAATCCCGGTTGTCTTCAGCGAGCGAAGGATGAAGTCAAAACCCAGCGTTGTCTTTGTCGGTTGTGTCATCCGAAGATGCCTTCTTTATCAGTCGGTAGGTTTCTATGCCGGCAGAACCTAATCCGAGTATAATACCAACCAGTGACAAATAGGGATCGGTACCGAACTTCGTGTCCAGCCACCAACCGATTCCGTAGCCAACCAGTGGCGCAGCCAACATTATGGCCGGCACCGTTGTCAAGAGAGCGATTCTTCGCAGATCGCCATCTTTGTCGCCTTTCGGCTGGGGGTTCAACAGACCCATACGACCCCGGCTTCGAAATTTAAGTTGCCAATATACTCTGCGGACATGCCCTGTCAACCCCTTTTTGGCTCTGTTTCTCGTATTCGACTGTCATTTAACAACATAAGAAAGTGAGAAAGGCTCGGATTTCGGTGATTGCCAGTATCGAGTTTGAGAAAAATGTAACAAAG
>WJKG01000235.1 GCA_014729205.1 candidate division GN15 bacterium
GTCAGACTGTTGGGCGATGCCCCAGGTTCGCTCCACCGCGAGTTGAAGTCACTGACAGCGGCCGGGATCCTCTCGGTTGAGCAGATCGGGATGCAGAAGTTCTACCGCGCAAATCCAGAGAGTCCTGTTTTCGATGAACTCAAGTCAATTGCCGAAAAGACATTTGGCATTGCGGATGTTCTCCGTGACGTCCTGCGATCTGAAGCCGAAGCGAAGATTGACGTTGCCTGGATTTACGGTTCGGTTGCCAGCGGGCAGGACACGAGTTCAAGTGATATCGATTTGATGGCGATCGGCAGCTTGTCATTTCGCGAGTTGGTCGCTATTCTGAAGCCGGTAGAAGAACAGATGCAGCGCCCGATCAATCCGACGCTGTATTCAGAAAGTGAATTTCAGAAGAAGGTCCAAGACGAGAATCACTTTCTTTTGAATGTATTGAAATCAGACAAGTTATTCGTAGTCGGAAACAAAAATGACCTTGCAAGATTGGCTCAGTAGCGGCTGGTTGAAACAGCATGCGTCGAGCCGGAAGGAAATAGCCGATCTCCTTACCAAGGTTGACCGAGACATTACCGAGGCAAGCAAGGAGGAGATCACGCTCGACTGGAGGCTGGCGATTGCTTATAACGCGTGCCTTGGTTGTGCGACTATCGCCCTTCGCGCGGCTGGATATCGAATTCCCGGAGGCGCCGGCCAGCATTATCGCACTATTCAATCACTGCGATTCACAATCAAACCTCAGTCCGATATCATAGCGTCACTGGAGGCCATCAGCAGGAAGAGAGCCATAGTCAGCTACGATGCGGCCGGAACCATCACCGAGTCGGAAGTAGCAGAAGCAATGAGCCTGGCGGAAGAATTGCGAGAGAGGCTTTTAGCTTGGCTGCGCGAAGAGCATCCAGAGTTGATGCAAGAATGATCACGGGGCATGTCTAACGCAAACGCGGTCAAATCGATCAAGTCCAAACTAGCCGGGCTGAAACGCAGGCGACGGTTCATCGATTACTACGAGTCGGGGCCGTATGCCCGTCGACTTGAAAGCCTGCTGGACGAGATTCACAGGGTGGCGGAAAGTCCGCGCCAAGGCGTTGAATTGGTAGCAGTATTCATCCAGACCGATTCCGCCGTACTGGGACACGCCGACGACTCCAACGGATCAATCGGTGACGTGTATCGGATATTCGCCTGCGACAGCTTTGTTCGTCATGCGTCTGAGTGCGAAGACAAGGAATGGCTATACAACATCGTTCTAAAGCTCTTCATGAACGATGAATTTGGTGTTCGTGATTCATTGATTGCTGCTGCCGCCCGTTTCCTGCCGGAATCGCATCTTCGGCGCATGGTCGATGAATTCTGGCCGTTAGGTGAGAAGGAGGCCGGAGAACTTAAGAGATATCACTGGTATCTTGCTATCGAGTCTATCGCCAAACAGTTGAAGGATCCGCTGCTATTCGAGAAGGCAAGCCGCGCCCGAAGACCAGAACTGTCGACCGCCGCGCACCGTAACATTGCGGAAGTGTATTTTGAATGTGGTTACCCACTTGTCGCGCTTCAGTGGCTGGACAAGGTGTCGCCCGAGGAAACATTCCAGCTTGACGAACGCGAGCAACTTCTCCTGAAAGTACTGACAGAGCTGGGGGAAAAGGGGAGGGCCGAAGACATAGCGTGGAGCATCTTCCGCCGTTTTCGGAGTGAGGCCAGATTGTCGCTGCTACTGAGTGTGATCGGCGAAGCTGAACGCCAGCGCGTAATAGATGATGAAGCCCGTGCGATAGCGCAATCTCCCGGGCTCGATCATGTCAATGTCGCTTTCCTGCTGGAATTGGAGCGCTTTGACGACGCGGAGCGGTACATAGAGGAACGTTCTGGTCAGCTTGACGGCGACTATTATTATCAGTTGTTGCCCTGGGCAAAGACGTTTGAGAAGCAAGGCCGATTTCTCGTGGCCAGTATAATCTACCGTGCTCTACTCGAATCGATCCTTCGTCGCGCCAAGTCGAAGTATTACACGTACGGTGTACGGTACCTGCGTAAACTTGATGATCTGGCCCCGCACATTGATGACTGGGATGGACAGCCGGACCATGATGACTACAAAGTGAACTTGCGGCTTGAGCACAAGTTGAAGCGCAGTTTTTGGGCACGGTATGAGGGATGAAGGGGATCAAAAAACGGTCACAATGTGGTCACAATGCGGTGTAAGTCCTTGTGCCACAATGCGAGTATGGGGTTCGACTCCCCCACCTCCATTTGTTATAATTCCATGTAAACCAATAGGTTACAGCGACAAACGAGCCGGATCATTTGCTTGAACCCCCCACCGGTAGGCTATATCGCTGAATATCATGCAATAACTTACGACGATCGTGGTCTCAATTTGGTGACACTGGTCAGACTGTAGTCTGAGACCGAAATCAGTGTAGTCCGGTGTCTTGCGACTGGGCCAGGGTTCTGACTATTTCTTTGCTTCCTGTGCAATCAGTCTCTGGCGAGTGTAGGCGATCAGACCGCCGGCGTCGATGATTGCCTGTCGCGACGGTGGCAGCGGTTCAGTCTCGAACTCTTTTCCTGAAGTCAGGTTGCGCACTTTGCCCGGAGACAATTCAAGGTCATCACCTTCGTCAGCCTCAATCGTCGGGCAAATCACAACGTTTAAACCGAGATTAATCGCATTCTGCATGAAAATGCGAGCGATACTTCTGGCTACGACCGTTAACTCATGCCCGCGGATTGTACTGGCCGCCTGTTCACGACTTGAGCCGCAACCGAAATTTTCATCGGCGACAATCACGCTGCCTTCGGGAATCTCATTTGCCCTGAGTTTGGTGTTGAATTCCGTACGATCGCTGAAACAGTATTGCGGAGTCTCTTTCGGCAGAACCGTCGCCATAAATCGACCGGGATAAATATCATCGGTGCTGATATCCCGCCCCAACTTCAATACAACCTTAGGCATATTAGCGACCTCCTTCGCGTGGATCGGTGATGACGCCGGTGATTGCGCTTGTCGCGGCCACGGCAGGGCTGCAAAGGTAAACCTCTGCATTTGGATTACCCATGCGTCCTTTGAAATTACGGTTGGTCGTCGCGAGGGCCACTTCCTCGTCACCGAGGGCACCTTGATGGACACCAAGGCATGAACCGCAACCCGGATTCATTACTACAGCACCTGCCTTCATGAACTCGCTGAGATATCCTGCGTCGAGTGCTCTCGCGTAGATTCTGCCAGAGGCCGGGAAAACCAGCATACGGGTATTCGTTGCTACTTTCTTTCCTTTGAGAATGTTCGCGGCAATTTCAAGATCGTCCAGGCGACCGTTGGTACAGCTGCCAATAACGATTTGATTGATCGGCTTGCCGGCGACTTTGCTAATCGGCTTAACATTATCGACTGTATGCGGGCAGGCTATTTGCGGCTCCATACTTGAGACATCTATCTCAATGACCTTTTCGTACTCAGCGTCCGGATCCGGCAGAACACGATTGATCGGTCCGGTGTATTCGGCTTCTGTGCGGAGATAGTGTTCGGTTTCAGCATCGGCGGGCACGATGCCGCTGGTTGCGCCTGCCTCAACACTCATATTACATATTACCTGGCGCCCGCTTGTTGGCATGTTTGTTATTGGGTCGCCATGGAATTCGAGCACGCGGAAATTGGCGCCCTTGGCGCTCAAAAGCCCGATCAGATGAAGGATAAGATCCTTCGGCCCTACTTTGTCCGGGAAA
>WJKG01000236.1 GCA_014729205.1 candidate division GN15 bacterium
GAATTTCGGCAGTGGCACCGTAGGAACGGAGCTTGTTGATCAGCGATGGCGCCTCGATGCCATTGAGGTTCAGATCGATGATGATCAGGTCCGGACGCAGCTCCTGGGCTTTGTTGAAGATATCGTCCGAGCGTATTGCCTTGATGCCTTCTGCTTCCACCCCATCGAGATAGGTCATGATCTTCGAGGTGAAGATCATGTTGTTAGCAGCAATAATGACTTTTTTACTCATGTATCCTGAACGCGTGTGAGTCGTTACAAACCCTCTTGTGTCGATACCGCAAACACCTCGCGGCCGCTTAATATAGCACATTTTCATTGTAAAGGGAAGTGTTCATACGCAAAAATGTGATGTGCGGGTCGATGTGAGGTTCTAATGTGTTGTCGTGCAAGTACTTGACGCCACGACCGGCCTTCGTGATCGCTCAGCCCGGCCAGAATCGAAAAGGCGGCTTTTTTGGTTGATTTGCCGGGCTTTTTGGGGTATTGAGCCCCCAATGAAGCACACGAAGATCATCGCCACTTTCGGCCCGGCCATCGATGACGATGCCCGCATAAAGGCCCTGTGTCATGCCGGAGTTAACACGTTTCGGATCAATTGCTCGCATGGTAATCGGGATAGTTTTCTGGCGGCCACCGGTCTCATTCGCAGAGTCGCCGAGAAGTCCGAGTTCCCCATTGGTCTGTTGTTTGACATCAGCGGCCCCAAGCTTCGGGTGGGCTCATTTGAGGGCAGCATTTATGTGGACGCTGACGACCGTATCACTCTGACTACGGGTGCCGCCGACCTGGACACGCTTGTGCTGGGTGTGAATCATCCGGGGATTATTGCGTCGCTCAAGGTGGGGGAGAAGGTGTATATCGATGATGGTAATCTTCGATTCGATGTTACCGACCGTAACGATCGGCAGGTGGTTCTAACCGCACTCAATAGCGGTAAGCTTTTGCCTAACAAGGGTATAAATCTGCCCCAGACAGACTTGCAGATCCCTACTATTGGCGATAAAGACAAAGAGGACATTCAGACAGCGGTTGAGGCCGGAGCGGATTTTGTGGCGATATCGTTTGTGCGCTCTGGGGACGAGATTGTTCAGGCCAAGCGGTTAATCAAGCAGGCCGGGGGAAATCAGCCGGTTATTGCCAAGCTTGAGCGGTTGGAGGCGATGCAACGTCTTCAGGAGATATTGCTGGTGGCCGACGGTGTCATGGTGGCACGCGGTGATCTGGGCGTTGAGTTGCCATTTGAGGATGTGCCGCGCTTTCAGAAAGAGATCATCTCACAGGCGAATCGGCATCGCAAGCCGGTTATTGTGGCCACCCAGATGTTGGAGTCAATGCGTTTTTCGCCCCGCGCCACGCGGGCCGAGGTGAACGATGTGGCCACGGCAGTCTACGACTACGTTGACGCGCTCATGCTCTCGGCGGAGACCGCAACAGGTCAGTATCCGCTGGAGGCAGTACAGACCATGACTCAGGTGATAAACGCCACGGAGGCAGTGGCCGAACGCCCCGATGTGCGCCCGGACCGGATACTAATCGAGTCCGCTCCGGCCAACGCCATTGCTGAGGCCGTCAGTCGTATGGGGGCAGATCTCGAAGCCACGGCGATCATGGCGTTTACAACATCGGGCTATACGGCTCAACTGATGGCCAACCTGTTTCCGTCGCAACCGATATTCGCTTTGACACCCAATGCTGATATCATGGGACGACTGACGCTGCATCGCGGCGTCTATCCAGTTCATACCGAATACGTCGAGACCTTTGACCAGCTCATCAAGGTGGTGGAGCAGGTGAATGCTCGATGCAAGATCGCTGGCAACGGCGATCAGGTCATGGTGACCGGGGGGGCCCCGTTTGGTCACCAGGGTACTACGAATTTCCTGCTCGTTCACGAAATGGGGAGTAACTGACATGAGAGTATGCGTGACAATACTGGCCGTGCTGGTGCTAATCAGCAGTGTGGCCCTTGGCCAGGCTGATTCCGACAATGAGATTGAATCGGATGGAATCGACAAGCGGATTTGTATTACGTTTGACGGGCTTCCTCTGGATCGCACGTTTACCGAATCCGATCGTCGCTTGATCACCGCCGAAGTATTGGCGGTTCTGGATGAGCACGAGGCCAAGGCCGCCGGATTTGTGGTCGGGGAGTATATCGAGGACAGCTACGACCTGCTGGGCGAGTGGCTCAACCGCGGTCATGTGCTCGGCAATCTCACGTACTCGCATCAGGATCTGCACCAGATCGGTGCCCAGAACTTCATCCGTGAAATCAAGCTGGGAGCCGAGGCGCTGGAGACGATGCTCTCGGGCTTCGGCCAGAAGAAGCGATACTTCCGGTATCCATATCTTCACTACGGTACGAATGTTGCCGACAAGCGGGATGTGCGCATGTACCTCGTGGAACGGGACTATGTTGTAGCTCATGCGACCGTCGTTGTCGAGGACTACCTGTACAACCTGACTCTGGAGAAACTGGGAGACAAGGCTGATTCTTCGAGATACCTGGAGCTTATGAGCGAGTACTTGAACCACGTGCTTGAGCAGGTCGAGAAGGCTCAGGCGCAGTCAATCCAGCTATTGGGGCGCAACTGCAACCATATTCTGCAGCTTCGGCTCAACCGTCTGAATGCCGCCTTCCTTAACGATATGTTGATTGCCCTGGAGACACTGGGGTATGAGTTCATTTCACTCGATGAAGCCCTCAAAGATGAAGTCTTTACTATGCCTGAGGCGTATTTCGATTCCAGAGGCGTCAGCTACCTGGAGATGATCTACCGCAGCGATCCCGATCTGCTACCCGCCCAGTAGTAAGAGGGGGCTTTCGGGGGTAGACAAAAGGCCTTCAGATGTGACACTATCTGCCTCGTCAGTTGTTATTATGGACAGGCGAGTCATAACCGATCCATAAGAGTAACGGCTACAGGTGACAGATATGGAAGCATACAAGGAAGTTAACCTCACAGACAACGCGCTGGAAGTACTCAAACGACGGTACCTTCGCAAGGACGCCGAGGGACGCGTTATCGAGACACCGCGGGAGCTGTTTATTCGCGTGGCTCGGTTTATCGCCGAGGCGGATCGAGGCTACGGTGCTGACGACGACCGGGTGGAACAGACTGCTCGCGAGTTTTACCGTATAATGGTTGACCGGGAGTTCATGCCCAATTCGCCAACGCTGATGAATGCCGGGCGCGAGTTGGGGCAACTCTCTGCCTGTTTTGTACTTCCCGTGGGGGACTCCATGGAGGAGATTTTCGAGGCGGTCAAGAACGCTGCATTGATACACAAATCCGGTGGTGGTACCGGCTTCTCGTTCTCGCGGTTGCGCCCGCGTAACTCAATTGTAGCCTCGACTTCGGGGGTGGCCTCGGGGCCGGTCTCGTTCATGAAGGTCTTCAACTCCTCCACGGAGGCTGTCAAACAGGGCGGAACACGGCGCGGGGCCAATATGGGGATTCTGCGGGTGGACCACCCGGATATTCTGGAGTTCATCACGTGCAAGGATGATACTTCAGAGGTCACCAATTTCAATATCTCGGTGGCCGTTACCGATTCGTTTATGCAGGCGCTTGACAAGGACACAACTTATCCGCTGTACAATCCGCAGACTAAGGGGACACATAAGCTGGATGGTCGGGAGCAGCACCTCTCCGCGCGTGACGTTTTCGACCAGATCGTAGCCCATGCCTGGCAGACGGGAGAGCCGGGGGTGGTCTTTTTGGACCGCATGAACCTTCGCAATCCGACCTTCCCGTCGGAGCGTATCGAGGCCACCAATCCATGTGGTGAGCAGCCCCTGCCGCCGTATGATTCGTGCAACCTGGGGTCGATCAATCTGGGCGAATTCGTCAAGGATCCGCTCCCGGATGACTATACGTCCTCGATTGCCCGGAACGGGGTCGATTTCGAGCGGCTGGGCCAAACTATACGGACCGCCGTGCACTTCCTGGACAATGTCATCGACCAGAATAAGTACCCGCTACCACAGATAGAGGCACAGTCGAAGAAGAACCGCCGAATTGGTCTGGGGGTGATGGGCTGGGCAGATATGCTGGTGAAGCTGGGGTTGCCGTATAACTCGGAGGGTGCCATAAAGCTGGCCGAGGTGGTCATGAGTTACGTACATACCGAGGGGCACAAGGAATCCTCGCGCCTGGCGAAGACTCGCGGCAAGTTCACTAATTGGGATGGTTCCATCTACGCTGAGCAGAACGTTGCCATGCGCAATGCAACGGTGACGACTATTGCTCCGACGGGTACTATTTCGATCATCGCCGGTTGCTCCTCCGGGATCGAGCCCTACTACGCCATTGCGTTTGAGCGCAATGTCATGGATGGTACCCGCCTGATTGAAGTGAACCCGCTTTTCAAGCGACAGACCCGCGAGTTAGGCTGCTATTCTGAAGACTTGATTGAGCAGGTCTCGGGGGCACGGTCGCTCAGGGAGATCGATGAGGTCCCCGACAGCTTGAAGGCATTGTTCTTGACAGCGGCCGATGTGGATCCTTCCGAGCATATCCGGATGCAGGCGGCGTTCCAGAAGCAGTGCGACAGTTCGGTGTCCAAGACGATCAATTTCGAGGAGTCAGCCACGGTCGAAGATGTACGCCAGGCATTCGTGCAGGCCTATCGGACAGGGTGCAAGGGCGTGACGGTGTACCGGGACAACTCGCGACCGTCGCAGGTACTCTCGACAAAGAAGCGAGAGGGAGTGAAGCGTGCTGATGTTGAGCCAGAGCCGGAGTCGAGTGCCCGGGTAGAACCGCGTCCTATGACAGTTGCCCCGCGTCCGACAGTGCTCAAGGGCGTTACCGAGAAGATCAGGACCGGGTATGGGAACCTGTATGTTACGGTCAATACTCGCGATGGCAAGCCGTTCGAGGTATTTGCACATATTGGGCGTTCGGGTTACTC
>WJKG01000237.1 GCA_014729205.1 candidate division GN15 bacterium
ACCCAGAAGCCCGCCAAACCCAGTGATCAGCAGCGTCTCGAAAAGAAACTGTACCAGAATCGTACTCTTGCGCGCTCCCAACGCCATCTTGATCCCGATCTCCTTCGTCCGTTCCTCCAGCACGACGTTCATGATATTGGAAACGCCAATACCACCGGTGATCAGCGTTGCCACGCCAATCCCCACCAGAAACGCCTGGAAGGCAAAGAAGAACGTCTTCAAGAACGCAAACCCCTCCGTCGTATCCCAGATACCCAGCGCTTCTTCATCGCTCGGATCAAACTGGTACTTGGCCCCCAGGATCTCATACACTTCCTTCTTCGCGTGTCCCATCGTCAGCTTGGGGTCCGACTGCATCACGAAATTGTTGATATACCGATGCCCCCACATGGCCTTGAACGTCGATGATGGTATGAACGCCTTCCGGTTATCTCGGCCATTGTACGAGCTGTCCTGGTCTTTCTCCTTCATGATCCCCACGACCACAAACGGCGTCCCGTTGATTAGCACCGTCTTACCCACCGCCTCTTTGGTACCGAACAAATCCTCTTTCAGCCGATCCCCCAGGAACACCACCCGGCGTTTCTCGTCGATATCTCGCTGGTTGATAAACCGCGAGCCAAACTGCGGAATCAGGTTACGTGCCAGACCGAACTCCGGCCAGATGCCCACCACATTGCGCGAGGTCGTCTGCTCCTCGTGCTTCATAGGTATACTCCAGCGGGAGTACTCCGGTGAAATGGTAGTGATTGTCTGCGAACTCGCCTTGATCAGCTTGACATCATCCTCGGTAAACCGAATCCGTCGCCCCCTCGGCATCCCCTTGTATTCCTTCGATGTAATCCCCGGCCAGACAATCGCTATATTCTCACCCATCCCCTTTTGTGACTTGATCTGCGCCTCGCGCATACCCTGCCCGAAAGCAAACAGCAGCACGATCGAACACGTCCCCCAGAATACCCCGAACATGGTCAGGGCGCTGCGGAGCTTCTGCCGACGGATATCCGTGAAAAACTGCTTGAAAACGGTGCGTGTGATCATATCCGTACTTCCGGCGCTTAGTCGGCCGTTATCTCCCGGGGCGGACGTTCCACGATCAACTCGCCCTCTTCGACTCCCTCGAGCACCTCAACATTCAGCCCGTCGGACAATCCCGTCTTGATGCTACGCCGCTCAACCGTCCCCAGCGAATCCTGCACCTCAACATAGGAAATCGAATCCTCTATCTGCACCAGCCGCTCAGGCACCAGCAGAATACCCAGCTTCTGGTTGATTATCACATCGGCGTTCGCACTGTAACCGGCACGAAGGTACGCACTGCTGGACTCATCGATCTCGATCTCCACCGGAAACACCGTCGAGCCTTCCTCGCGATGTGCCTTCGGTGAAATCTTGGTCAGTGTGCCACCCAGCTTGTCTGTGGAAAGTGCCCCCACTTCAATCTTGGCCTCCATTTTCTCGGCCAGCTTACCCACATCGATCTCGTCCACATTGCCCTTGAAAATCAGGTTGTCCATCTGCGCCAGCGTCATAAGCTCCGTACCGGCCTGGTATGATGTCAAAGGGACAATCGGGTCACCTTCCTCCACCAGGCGTTCCAGCACGGTACCATTGAACGGCGACTTGATGATGTTATCGATCTTGATATTCGCAATCGTCGTCTGCCCGGACTCTATAAGCGACAGCTTCTCCCGTGCCAGCTTCAACCGAAGCTCCGCCTCCTCATATATCTTGGCGGCGCGCTCATACTCCTGGTTGGACACTAACTGCTTGTCTTTGAGCTTCTTGGTCCGGTCGTACTCCAGCTTGGCATTGTCAAATGACACCTGAGCCAGTTCCACCTGACGCTTGGTCTCTGCCAGCTCCAACGGGGTAGGATCCGGCGCGATATCAAACAGCGGATCGCCCACCTTGACCACATCGCCCACCTCGACAAAAACGCTGCGAACAATCCCCGGTATCTTGGACTTGATAGAGACTTCCTTCACCGGCTCTATCCGCCCCACGGCCAACGCTTTATCGACAATATCCCCCGTCTCGACAGCCACCGTCTTGAATGTACTCTCTTTGCTCGCCGAACCATCGATAGCGAAGAACAACACGCTCCCCACCAGCGCCACCGCCAACATCACCAGAACTATCTTCTTCACCATTATGACCTTTCTCCCTGCGGAGGTTGGGTACCTTGCTCGATTAGGGTAGTTACAGTTTGCAAATACGCGAGCCTTCCGGCTTTGTTTCAGTCCTAACTATTTCCTTAAGAGAATGCGGTTCCATCAGCAGCCAGCCTCTCGAATATGATTGCCATTCACCGCCGCTTGGCGTTTGTATTGGGTAATGACAGTTATGACCCGGTTTTGTTGCAGCAGGGGAGAGGATGAGGGGAGTCGCAGGCCAATAGCCAGGGGCCAGGAGACATGTCTAAGTCGCTAATCCAATGGACCCACTCATCCTGGAACCCCGTCACCGGATGTGACCATGTCAGCCCCGGATGCGACCACTGTTATGCCGAACGCATGGCCCACCGCCTCCAGGCTATGGGGGTCAACAAGTACCGCAACGGTTTCAACGTCACCCTCCACCCGGATGCCCTCGACCACCCCCTCAAGTGGAAAGCCCCGCGCCTGGTCTTCGTCAACTCCATGAGTGACCTCTTTCACCCGGAGGTCCCCATCAGCTTTGTTCGCGACGTATTCGACACCATCAAGCGCGCCCACCAGCACCAGTTTCAGTTGCTCACCAAACGCTCCAAACGCCTCGTCCGCCTCTCAGGCAAACTCGACTGGCCGGACAATCTCTGGATGGGCGTCACCGTCGAGCTGCGCGACTACCTCTATCGCATCAATGACCTGCGGCGCACACCGGCTGCCATCAAGTGGCTCTCGCTCGAACCGCTTCTCGGCGATCTCGGCGACGTTGACCTGACCGACATCGACTGGGCCGTCGTCGGTGGTGAATCAGGCCCCGGCGCTCGCCCCATGAGACGTGCCTGGGTCGCCAACCTGCGTTCGCAATGCCGCAAACAAAACGTCCCCTTCTTCTTCAAACAGTGGGGAGGCCCCAACAAGAAAGCCACCGGCCGCCTCCTCGATGGCCGCGAGTACTCCGAATACCCCGCCATCCCCGGCTTTCAACCCTCCCTCGGCCTCAGAACAACGGATAAGCCCCGCCCTCCCGCCATTGACAGCCGACGCATCTTCACACATATTGACCGTATCAGGGTAAACCAACACTACCACCGCTCAAAAGGAGGCTAGACAAAATGGGGCTACCGGACTACGAGATACTCTACAATTGTCTCATGCAGGATTTGGCGGACCGGCTCTGGTACCACGAAAAGCGAGCCCTCGTTCCATTGAACCGCGACCGCTTGCTCCATCACGCTATTGCCACCGAAATCGGCGGCATCATCAGCCGTGCCAGAGCTGAACGTCAATACCAGGAAACGCCCACCGGCAGGAATAAGCACTAAACCAGGTACCGGCCCCGGCAGCTCTTCTCAAATCCATGATCTGCCGGGGTCACCACCACCCTCCGCTCCTTTCTTCATCCCGCCCCTTGACCAATCCACCACTATCCACTTTCTTGGCACCCGCAACCACCACCGTCTGTTGTAAGGTACTGTGACACGAATGAACCAATTCCAGACATTGTCGGTCGGCATTCTCGCTCTCCAGGGCGACTTCGACCGCCACCAGTATCAGGTCAACCTCACCGGCGCCAAACCGGTCCTTGTCCGGCGCGCCGACCACCTGAATGACATCGATGCGCTCATCATCCCCGGCGGCGAATCAACCACCATGAGCATCCTGCTCGACCGCTTCAACATGCGAACCCCCGTCAAACGCTTCGCCGAATCCCACGCCGTCTGGGGGACCTGCGCCGGCATGATCATGCTGGCCATGGACATCAAGGACAACCTCTCCGGTGTTGAGCCGCTCAAACTCATGGACATCGATGTTATCCGCAATGACTACGGCCGCCAGGTCTACTCCTTCGACGAGCAGGTAGAGGCGAACCTCGATGGTGACATAGTCACCCTCCAGGCCGCCTTCATCCGCGCCCCGAAAGTCGCGCGCGTCGGCCCCTCGGTGAATACCCTTGCGGTATTCCACGACAGCCCCGTATTACTGACACAGGAAAAACTCATGGCCAGTTCGTTCCATACGGAACTCGATGATAACACCCGGCTGTTGGAGTTTTTTCTCGAATCATTCGTGCTGAAAGGCTGAAAGATCGGCAAATGCGCCCTGAGCGCACCAGTACCGGAAAGAAACATGTACAAGCTCTTCTTTACACAGTCCGTCGGTGACAACTCCGCCCACAGCCCAAGGCCGAAATCCCCATCCAGGAAGGAACGCGCCCAGGTGCCGCACTCCCGGCTTCCCGAGTGGATCCGCATCAAACCCAAATCCGGCCCCAATTTCAAGCGCGTCCACGGCATGCTCAAACAGCACGGACTGCACTCGGTCTGCCAGGAGGCAGCCTGTCCCAACATCCGCGAATGCTACGAGGAGGGAACCGCCACCTTCATGATCCTCGGCAACCACTGTACCCGTGGCTGCAATTTCTGCGATGTCATCAAGGACAAACCCACCGGACTCGACACCGATGAGCCCCGGCGTCTGGCCAAAGTCGTCGGCAAACTCGGCCTCAACCAGGTCGTAATCACGTCGGTCACCCGCGATGATCTCCCCGATGGGGGCGCGTCTATCTTCGTCGACACCATGCACGAACTCAAAAAGCGCGACCCCGAGGTCAAAGTCGAATTCCTCGTGCCCGACTTCCGCGGCAACATGGACGCCGTCAGGGCCGTCCTCGACTCCGGCGTCGATGTCTTCGCCCACAATGTCGAAACCGTCCAGCGCCTCTACAAGCGCGTCCGCCCTGCCATGAAGCTGCAACGGTCGCTCGATATCCTCGAATACGCCGCCGACTACCGCCCCCGTCCGGTCGTCAAGACCGGATTCATGGTCGGACTCGGCGAAACCACCGAAGAAATCGTAGAACTCATGCACCAGATATACGAAACCGGCTGCGATATCGTCACCATCGGCCAGTATCTGCGCCCGTCGCTGATGCACCTGCCGGTCGAACGATTCTATCGCCCCGATGAGTACCAGGAG
>WJKG01000238.1 GCA_014729205.1 candidate division GN15 bacterium
CACCTGCTTGATCGGCTCTACCATGAACCTCCATCGGTAGGCACGCTGGTACATGGCTAGCACAACCAGCGCGATATTGGGGATCAATAGCAGATAGTTAGCCGCTTGAAGCGCCCGCCAGAGTTCGCTGAAGTCGATATTGCGAAACAACGCCCACATCACCAAACCGGAAACGAGGACTCCGACGGTCAACGAGAGAAATTTACGCTGGTTCTTGGTCATTGCTGGCTATTAACGGTATTTTCAAGCAAGAGTTCAAGCTTCTTTGCAGCGTCGTCCCAATCAAATGTGTCGGCCCAGGCAAGCGCGCCACGCCGCAGGTTTCCCTGCAACTCACTGTCTGACAAAACGTTTACGAGCTGTTGCGCGAGCTGATCGATGTTGCCGTACTCATACAGAAACCCGGACACTCCGGGCTTGACCGAATCACGAAGCCCCGGTGAGTCCGCCGCAACTACCGGCGTACCAACCGCGTTCGCCTCTGTATTGGTAAGCCCCCATCCCTCGCGGGGCGATGGCAGCACGATGACATGCGCCTTACGCATCCGCTCCACTTTGTTCTCCTGTGTCACGAAACCGGGAAACTCAACGTCATTGTTGACCTTGAGCATCTCCGCCTGGCGCTTGAGCGCAGGCAGGTAATCACCGGCTCCAACAACCATCAGCCGCGCCCCCGGCACCTTCTCCTGCACCCTCGGTAGCGCCGATATGATATGCTGTATCGACTTGTACTTCTTCACGCGGCCCAGGTAGAGAATAGTCGGCCGGTCATACTTGGCGACATCCGGATCGAACGCATACAGGTTGCGATCAATGCCGCTGTAAATCGTCGATATGTCAGACTTGGGTACGCCGCGCTCGATAAGATCCTGCGCGGTGGACTCCGACACTACATTGAAATGCAACCCTCGGTAAACGGAAACCAATGGTTTCTCCAACAGATAGACATAAGCCGCGAGCACGAAATTGGTCTCACGGAACACGGTAGTGGAGAACAGATGGTTTATCAGTACTACGGTCTTGATGTCGGTGTACAGCGGCGTATAGAATGGCACTTTGTTGATGTTCTCGATCAGGACGTCAAACCGTTCATTCCGTAACAAACGTCTGAGGTGGAAGGGAACGACCAGGTTGAAGTTGTACCTGAAGCCGAAACGCAGAATGCGTACTCCCTCGATCTCTTCCTCTGGCACCGATCCGGACCACCCGGAGCAAACCAGCGTTACGTGATGACCGAGCTTGACCAGCCGGCGCAGCAACTCCTCCAGATGAACCTCTGCCCCGCCCGAATAGGGGTTCTTCAGGTCATTCCAGTTCAGTGCCAGAATCCGCATTAGTCGCGCTTCCGTTGCTGTCGGATGGTTTGTTGAGCTCTCGTCTCACTTCCTGAAGCATCTGCTTGGCCATGTCGTCTTTCGGATTGTTCGCGATCCACTCGAGAAGCACGGTCTGCAAGGATGCAAAGTCCCCAGCCTCGTAATTGATGCGCAGCAGTTCGTCGAATGCCGGCCGGTAATCGGGACTACTGTCCAGCACCTGCTGGAACTCACGTTGTGCCTGCTCCAGATTGCCATTGGCCTGGTACGACCGGCCGAGCATATAATGCATCTGATCGAACTCGGCGTATTCATTGGTCCTGACCAAATGCTCCAGCTTCGCCAGCTCACCCTGCTCAAGGTACAACGAAGCCAGATATCGTACCATTCGATTAACATATGGCATGTGCTGCGTCGTGTATTCCATCAACTGGGTAGACCGAGCGAAATCACCGGACTTTTTCAATGAATCGGCTGTTAACAGAATCCCGTTAGCGTAGTTGTTCGTTACGCGAAGCGTGGTCTCGTCTTTGTAGACCTCAGGGTCGTTCAATGCGCGAACTCTGAACACTTCCGGATCTGTGAAGTAGTTATAGCAGTAATCAGGGTCTACCGTCCCGGTGGGCACTGCCTGTCGCTGGACACGCCAGGTCATACCGTGCAACACCAGAAGAGAATCGATCTGCTTGCCAAGGAATCGGCGGTAATCAGAGCTGACAGTAACCGAAAAGCCGACAGGCCGTGTGCCGAGCGCGCGGGCCAGTATGGCATCAACCAACTGCGAACGTAGCTGGAAGACCCTCCCATCCGTTGTCCTGAAGGGACGCAGGTTGTCGATTTCATCATCGCTCCAGCCGAGCGGTACATCCATGTAGTTCTTCACCTGCTTGATGTACCACTGCGTATTGCCCAGCGACAGATTGACCACCGCCACATCCTCACGAATGCCGTACGCCTCCTGCAGGCACCAGAGAGGGAAGGTGTCATTGTCACCGAGGGTAAAGAGCACCGAATTCTCCTCGGCCGAGGACAACAGATTATTGGCATAGTCGTAGGGGATGTAGTTCCCACTTCGATCCGCAAAATGGTAGTTGTTCGCCAGGGTAAACACCGGCAGGAGAAAGACAACAGATATCGCCCCAATAATGACCTTCCGAGGTCCATTCGAGAACTCAGCGACGGACTCTCGCAGATACTGCACGGCCACCGCTAACCCTAAGCCGATAGCTAGACCGAACAGCATATAGCCCGGAGTGAAAAAGTAGTCACGGTCACGTACTTCGAGGTAGTCTATCCCCTGCAACTGACCAACCATGGTCCCATCGGAAAAGTTCATGTACAACACAAGGCCAACCGTGGACAGTAGCACCAGCAGGATCAACAATATCCCCTGTCGGTGCCGTCGTCGTGCCACCTCCCAGAGCCCGAATATCCCCAGCAGCAGCGGGAAGACAAATCTCGGGCCTGACATCCCGTATTGCTCGTGGAAGAAATGCCAGAAACCCATTCGCTGGTAGTCTCCGAACTGGTTTTCCCACTGGCCGCGCCTGGTAAACATCCGCTCCGTCATCGACTCCGAACCGTATTGCTTCCGCTCGAGGAAGGCGATAGTAGCCTCCAGACTGCGCGAGGGGTTGTTCTCGTTGATCATTGGATCTTCAGCAGATCGAATGGGAATAAACGCATGTATTGAGAAGCCGAGCGCTGCCACCAGAACGATCATCACCCCCGTCTTCCATCCATGCATCTTCAGGACCAGTCCCATCACCAGATTGACGGCCGCCGCAATGATCATACCCCACATGAATGGCTTGAGCCCGACTATTATCAACGACACGCCCGCAAAGGCAACGAGAACAGGCCAATTGAGATGCCGACGGATCGCCACGGCGAGAATTGCGGCCAGAACCGCCGTCAGGAACAGGAAGGGACCGTAACCTTTGACGAGGTACAGGATGCCCTCCAGGATCACTGCCGCAATCACGAATCCAGCCGGGGTGAGTATTTGCCGACGGATCTCGGCATCATCGGGGAGATCCTTGCGCCTTATGAGCAACAAGTACAAGGCAAACAGGGTGACGAGTATCAGAGCGCTTCTCCCGAGAATCGCCAGGGTATCCAGTGCGGGTGACCCAAGGACCGACCGTCCCGCAAAGGCGTTGAGCCCCTCGCCAAACAGAGGCAGCACGGAAAGCAGAAACCCGAGCGCCACAATGTAGCTGGTACCGGAGATCCTCTCGAACGAAAACATATAGAAGAAGTAGAACACACCTACAACTACAAGGGGAACGTAGTATGGTATCTCACCCGGTTTGGATGAGAGCGCGAAGATCAGGTACAATTCCATGACGAAGAAAGCACCAATCGCAAACCAGACCCATGAAGGTGCATCTTTCTTCAGGATGAAGAACAGCCCGAGCACCGGGATCACCAGGAAGACCGTCATGTGAACGCCGATCCCCAGAAAAGCGATAAAGAACACGGCCAGCATGAACTGCTGAGCTCGGGGAGTACCCTGGGCCTCGCGATAACGCAGAGTCAGCCAGATCATGGCCATCATCAGCATCATCGACAATCCGTACACCTCCGCCTCGACCGAGTTGTTCCAATTGGTCCGACTCCAGGCCAAAAAGAGCGCCCCCGCAACAGCTCCGGCGTAGGTCAGAAAACGCGAGACGACGCTGCGCGAATCGGTAAACCATGAGCGTAGTATCCTGACACCAACCAGGTAGGCAAACAGGGCGGCGAAGGAGGAACTGATCACGGACAGGAGATTGACCCGAACGGCAACATCGGCCGCGATAGGTAAGATATAAAAGATACGTCCCAGGATGATGTACAGGGGCGTGCCCGGCGGATGAGGGATTCCCAGAACGGCGCTGGCAGCGATGAATTCGCCGCAATCCCACAGGGACACTGTCGGTGCTTTGGTCAGGTAGTAAACAACTAAAGCCGCCAGCCAGACGAACAGGCCGATGACGGCATTGGTCCGGTCGAATCCTCTCAAGTGAACGTATCCTTACCCTGGGCTATGTTGGCTTGTTGCGCTTCGGTCTCAAGGGGAGAATATAGGCAATCCTAAGCGGCTGTCCAGTTTATTGAACAGCCGCTTTCACATTGTCTCTGCTGACAGCGCCACTCAAGCGTTTTTGACGCGTTTAGCGAACTGATCGAGAATGCCGTTGACAAATGCTGCTGATTCAGCCGTGGAGAAGCTCTTGGCCAGTTCGATCGCCTCGTTGATGATCACGCCAAGCGGAACGTCAGGGAAGCGCTCGATTTCAATTAATGCCATGCGAAGGATCATCAGATCGATAATGGCAATGCGTTCCAGCCGCCAGTTCTCGGCCAGGTCGGAAATCTGCTGATCGGCCCAACCTCGGTGTTCCCACGTCGACAAAAAGAGCTCTCTTGCGAACTCTTCGTGCCGCTCGGAGAGGTCTTCGCCCTCGACAATGGAGCCAAACAACCGCGTGGGTTCATCCACCTCGGTCTCGGCAGCATACAACGCCTTGAGAACCAACTCCCGTGCCCGGCGTCTCTGGGTTGGTTGACTCATCAATCCAGCGCCTTGTACAGGTTGATCATCTCGATTGCCGCCTCGGCCGCGTCCCACCCCTTGTTGCCGGCCTTGGTACCGGAACGCTCGACCGCCTGTTCCAGTGTATCAGCTGTCACCAGGCCATAGATCACCGGAATGCCGGAATCCATGCCCAGTTTGGCGATTCCCTTGGCGGACTCGTTGGCGATATAGTTGAAATGCGGTGTGTCGCCTCGAACCACTGCTCCCAGACAGATTACGGCGTTGTAGTCGCCCGAGGAAGCCATCTTCTGCGCCGCGTAGGGTACCTCAAATGCCCCCGGCACCCAGGCCACCGAGATGTTCTCGGCGGAGCCGCCATGACGAACCAGGCAATCGATCGCGCCCTCGAGCAGCTTCTCCGTAAAGAAGTTGTTAAACCGGCTGACCACGATGCCAATCGACACCCCGGAGGCATCCAATCGGCCTTCAAATCTCTTGTAATTCACTGTATCCTCCAATGCCTCTTACAGGGTCAGCAA